>CAYSGP010000302.1:0-3062 GCA_964430095.1 uncultured Ignavibacteriaceae bacterium | reverse complement strand
ATATCCAATACTAAATTTAAGTTTGGTTTTAAAAATCCGTTGAGTAAAAAACATCTCTTTATCGTTTTATCATTCTTTATTGCACTTCTCGCAGTTCTTTATTTCATGTTCTTCACTCCGAATTATTATGAAGGAGCCTCTCCGGTTCATTTCCAGGTTGATCGGGGTGAAACATTAAATGAGATTGTAACAAGCCTGTATGATAAGGGAATTATTCCGAACAAATTAAATATGAAAATTGCAGCATTTTTATACGGGGCGGAAAAAAAAATAAGAGCTGCCAGGTATAAAATTCCTAACGGCCTAAGCTATTTTGAACTGCTGGATTTATTCATTGAAGGAGATGCCGATTTCTTGCAGCCGGTTACGATTGCAGATGGAAGCACTTTAAGATGGGTTGCAAAAAAACTGCACAATGAAGTCTTCATTGATTCTTTGAGTGTTATCCAGGCTGCGGCAAATAAAAAATTTATTGATTCGATCGGCTACCGCTCGCCTGATGTAAAAACGATGGAGGGATATATACTCCCGGAGAAATATTATATTTATGAAAGAAGTTCGTCGGTTGAAGCAATGGACATTCTTGCAAAAGGATTAAAAGATTTTTTTAATGATACTCTGATTCTGCAGCTTGGAAAACTCGGGTACACGATGCATGAAGCATTAACCGTTGCCTCTATTGTAGAAGGTGAAACAAATAAAATTGAGGAGATGCCTACAATTGCCGGTGTTTATTACAATAGGTTAAGGATCGGCATGCGTCTTCAGGCCGATCCTACCGTGCAGTATCTTCAGATAGACGGCTGGAAGAGATTAAAATACAGTGACTTAAGAGTAAAAAATCCTTACAATACTTATCTTTATGCCGGGCTGCCTCCCGGCCCGATAAACAATCCGCGCAAAGAAGCAATACTAGCTGCGCTTTATCCTGCAAAACATGATTATTTCTATTTTGTAGCCGACGGCCAGGAGGACATAAATTTTCCAAAACTTACACACAACATCTTCGTCTTGTAAAAGAGTATAGAAAATGGCTGAATTCGGTAAACAAGTAATAAAAAACTTTTTTTTCATTTCTCTAGCTGTTTTGCTTTCTTTTTGCGCAAACCAGCTGCCGCCCGGGGGAGGGGATATAGACCGTATTCCTCCTGAAATAGTTGAAGTTTATCCAGAAAACGGGAGCACAAACTTCGAGGATGATTATTTTGAATTGGGATTTTCAGAATATGTCGATAAACGCTCCGTAAAAGACGCAATCTTCATTTCACCGGCAATTGAGAAAGCTCTTGAATTAGATTGGAGCGGAAAATATGTTAGAGTTTATTTCCCCGAAAAGCTGAAGCAGAATACTACTTACGTATTTACAATTGGAACCGATGTAGTTGATTTTAATAACCGCAACAATATGGCAGAATCATTCTATTTTACATTCTCTACCGGGAAAGAAATTGACAGAAGAATAATTACAGGCAGAATATACCAGGAGAAACCTCAAGGTATTCTTTTATTCGCATATAAATTTTCCTCGGTTGATACAATAAACCCGATGAAGAATAAACCGGATTATATTTCACAGAGCGGAAAGGATGGTACATATGCTTTGGCCGGACTTGCATCCGGAACTTATAGAATATTTGCTGTGCAGGATGAATTCAGGGATCTTATATTTCAGCCTGATCAGGACAAAATAGGAATTCCCTTTAAAGATGTAGTTCTTCAAAAAAGTGATTCTCTTTATTCCGGGCTAAATTTCTTTATTACAAAAATTGATACAATGGCTCCGAGGCTGTTAAGTGCATCGATGATAGATAAACACCATATTCTTGTTAATTTCAGCGAAGAGATCGATTCCACCATTTACCGGAAGAACAACTTTTTTATATATGATTCTACGGCAAACAGGAAAACCGGTATCCGTTACTTCTATAAGGGTTCTGCAAAACCGACAGAAATGTTTTTTGTTCCTGATGAAACAATTCCGGTTGAGAATAATGCTTTCCTTATTGCAGATACTGTCAGGGATAAAGCAGCTAATATTTTCCTGAACGATGCTGTATACATAAATTTGAGCGACAGGCCGGATACAATAGCCCCGGTAATTATTAAAAGCGTTCCCCCGTCTGGAACCAGGGATGCCGATTTTCTTACGGAGAAATTCAGCTTTTTCTTTAATGACGCATTCGATACCAATTCTGCTAAAGCCGGCATTACCTTTCAGGATACATTGGGAAAAGCTGTTCCGATCATCATTAATTTTACCGATGATGCATCATTTACATTATTGCCGCTTCAAAAGCTGGAACCGAAAAAATATTATATAATTTCAATTGATTTTAAAAGAATTACAGATGCTGCCGGGAATAAAATGGATTCTGTTTATAAATCGAGGATACAAACAATAAGCGGGCTCGATTTCACAGGTGCATCGGGCCGGCTGACCGGAGCAGCTTAAACTGAAAATCCGGTCTTAGTTTTACAAGGTACCGCACCTTCGAAAATTCTCGGCAGGGGGAAAAATATTTACACCCGGAGACCTGACAAAAATTCCGGATTCAGCTTTGAAAGAATAGAACCCGGTAAGTATGCCTTGTGGTGTTATCTTGATAAAGATTCCAGCGGCTCTTATTCTTCCGGATGGCATTTCCCGTTTAAGCCTTCGGAGGAATTTTCGGTTTACCCCGATACGCTTAATTTGAGAGCCAGGTGGATGCAGACCGATTTGAATTTTATATTTAAATAATTCAATTCGATTTCCCGCCTTCGTCGGGACATGTCGGGTTTCGATTTTTGATTTATGATTTTTGATTTACGATTTCCTAATCCAGACTTTTTCAAATCGTAAATCGAAAATTATAATTCATAAACCAGCATAGCCGGAACCAAAAAGAGAAAGACAAAAATTTAGTTACCGAGATAAAATTTCAACGTATTAGATCTGTTTCTTTTGTATAATACAAAGAAAAAATAAGGAACACTCTTGGGTATTTTGGTTCTTATAAATATAAAATGTTTTAAAAATGCTGACGGTTTTAGAAGCAATTAATTTATCTTCGGAATATTTG
>CAYSGP010000301.1:0-2707 GCA_964430095.1 uncultured Ignavibacteriaceae bacterium | reverse complement strand
TTCAAACTTCGAATAAATTAATTTATTTCTTTCAATATCCTCAGGACCGCCGAATAAAGCAATTTTATATTTTCCTTCAGAAAGCATTTTTTCAATAAGGTAAATATGCTGATCAATAGTCATTTTTTTATTTGGATAAAGATCGGAACAGCCTGTATTAAAACCTATCACAAAATCATTTTCATTTATCCCGATTTCTTTTTTATAGTTTGAAATAAAGCTTTTTTCATAATCATTGAAATGGAAAACGTACTCATCTCTTTGATAAGGCAATTCGAATGTTTCGGCAAGATATTCCTGGCCGGTTTTTTTATTTAAACGGAATTTCAGGTTATCATCCATTCCAAGATTGTAATTATAAAAAGCGCCTTCATTGAGCGGAATGATTTTCCCATCCTGATTTAATCCGAACCCTAGTTTAACCTTTGCATTTAAAGAATTTGCAAGAGAAGAGGATCTCTGCGATTTATCCACATTCATTATATAATCGAAATTCATTTCCTTTAAAATAGAAAGCGACTCAAAATCATACGGATAAACATGATCTACTAAGTCATTATTAAAAAGAAGGGGGAGTGTATTTTTTAATGTTATCCAGAAGATAGTAGATTCCGGAAATTTTCTTTTAATTGCCGGCAGCTGCGCGGTTGTCATCAATACATCACCCATTGCATCCAGATTTATAATCAGGATTTTTGTGCCGATGGGAATATTGTCTTTGCATCCGTCGAGCCAGCAGTTATGATCCGGGAAACAAGGCTTATACCCGCTGAACCTTTTGCAGGACGGGACCGGTTTTTCGAATGCGTTCATTTAAGATGTTTCTCCAAAAAGGGTTTAAATTTTCCTATAACTTCGCTGAATGCAACATTCTCTAAAGTTGCCTCTCTGGTTTTAACATATTCAAAATCGGAATTCAGCGGAGACCAAATAAGATTATCTGTTTTATACTGGACATAAATTCCGAAAACAGGCAGCCTGTTAATGGATGCGAGATGTATTGCCGCCGTATCGGGCGTAAATAAAAGATTCAGCTTAGACACTATGGAGGCAAAATCATCGAAGGCAGGTGAATAAAAGAACGGCACCTCGCGGTTTCCTGGCAGAATTCTGTTGGTTATTTCATTTGCCAGGTAAAGATCGGCCGGAGAGCAAAGAACCAAAGTATAAAGATCATATTCCGAGAGAAAATTTAAAAGCAGCCTGAAGTTTTCTACTCCCCAAAATCTTGATTTGCTTCCCGCAGAAATATTTACACCTACCATAAATTTATTTTCTCTGAATCTCTTTTGAATATACTGCTCTGTGTTTTTTTTAGCTTCTTCCTTCGGATAATATTGTATGCGAATTTTCTGATTCTCGCCAGGAGTTAATGAAAAACCGAACAATTTTCCTATTTCCAATATCCTGAAGACGACATGAGAATTTAGAGGATTCAGTCTTGGAACGGTAGCGGTATAAATTTTTTTATTTTCCTTTTCCAGTCCGAATTTATTTGAAGTTTTGCTTAATGCAATAATAAAACTGACGGTCGCTGAAACATCATCGTGAAGATCAACAACAGCATCAATTTTTTCCTTTGAAACAAATCTGACAGCATCGAATATTCCTTTTATGCTTTTATGGTGGATAATTACCCTGTCCACCGAAGGATTATTTTCAAATACAAAATAATTTTTTTTATCTGCCAGGACAAATACACTGCATTTTAAGCGGGTTTTGATTTCGAATAAAAGGGGAGTAGTAACTAGAGCATCCCCGATCTTATTTAATCTTACAAACAGGATCTTTTTAAATTCTTTTTTTGATCCGGGTTTTCTCCTGAATGAGCTGAAAAAAATCAACAATTGCAAAAGTAACTTTTTGAATATGTATTCTATCTTCTTCATTTAAAACTTAAAAACTTAATACTCCATTATTCCTACATTCCATTATTCCAAAATTCCATTACTCCAACATTCCCAATTCTCGTTCATTTTACACAAGTAATTTATCGATTTATTACTTCTATTTGAATTTTTTAGTTTCAATATTAGGAAGGAAACCGGTGAGGAGCCCGATTAAAGGGAGGAATGCACATACCTGATAGACAAAATTTATACTAGTCAAATCTGCCAGCCAGCCGAGCACAGCCGAACCGATGCCTGCCATTCCGAATGCAAAGCCGAAAAAGAGTCCGGCAATCATGCCGATCTTGCCTGGAAGAAGCTCCTGAGCATAAACAAGTATTGCCGGGAATGCCGAAGCAAGAATGAATCCGATAATTATGGTGAGGATAGTAGTCCAAAATAGATTTGCATGAGGCATGAGCAATGTGAATGGGGCAGAGCCGAGAATAGAAAACCAGATAATATATTTTCGTCCAAACTTGTCACCCAGCGGTCCCCCTATAATTGTACCTGCCGCTACAGCAGCTAAAAAGATAAAAAGATGGACCTGTGAACTTTGGACTGACACATGGAATTTATCCATAAGATAAAAAGTAAAATAGCTTGTAAGGCTCACCATATAAAAATATTTTGAAAAAATTAATACAAGGAGAATTATTATCGAAATGATTATCCTTTTTTTTGAGATAAGGTTTTTTTCCTTGAGCCGGCCCAAGCTTGAAGGATTAGTTGACTTTAAGTTTCTTTTATACCATCCGCCTACTCTTGTTAATACAGCCATCGCTATCAAAGCAAGCAGCGAAAACCATATCACATTT
>CAYSGP010000300.1:0-6614 GCA_964430095.1 uncultured Ignavibacteriaceae bacterium | reverse complement strand
GCAGACGATATAGCTGATGAAGGTAGTTTTACTTCCTAAGAAAGACTGGAGATGTTAAATTCTTTTGAAGAAAGGCTTGCTTCATCTATTAATGGAAATTTTACAAATCCTTTTGAAGAAGCATTATATCATACAATAAATGACAGAAATCTTACTCCCGCTTATTTTTTTAACCTTTTAACCGCCTTTAAGCAGGATGTATGTAAAAAAAGATACGAAAATTTTGATAATTTATTAGCTTATTGCAGAAATTCTGCCAATCCAGTCGGCAGACTTGTTCTGGAGCTTCACGGCATTAGAAACGACAAAGCTTTTTATCTGTCGGATAAAATTTGTACCGCGTTGCAGCTGACGAATTTTTATCAGGATACTTTAATAGATTTTGAAAAAGGAAGAATTTATTATCCTTTGGATGAAATGGAACGTTTCGGTGCAGATGAAAAGCTATTTGACTTGAGGCAAAATAATCTTAATTTAAATAAACTTTTGGAATTTAATATTCGCAGGACAAGGAAATTTTTTGAGGAAGGAAAAGAACTTATAGATTATCTGAATGGAAGCTTAAAGCTGGAAATAAGATGGACGATCCTCGGCGGGGAAGCTGTTTTAAGAAAAATAGAAGATAACAATTATAATATTTTTCAGGAAAGACCAAGTTTAACTAAGAAAGATTTTATTCTTTTGTTTTTGAAATCTTTAATAAAATGACAGATCAGGCGAAAAATATTGCACGTAAAAGCAGCAGCAGTTTTTATTATGCTTTCAACCTCCTGCCGACGGATAAAAGGGAAGCAATGAATACCGTCTACGCATTCTGCCGTGAGACCGACGATATAATCGACGAGGGGAATCTTCCTGATGAATTAAAATATGAAAAACTCCGCAAGTGGCGCATCGAGCTGGAAAAAGCTTTCTCCGGGGACTCCGATTATAATTTATTAAATAGGCTCGGCAAAACTATTCAGAAATTCAATATTCCCTATGAACCTTTCTTTGAGCTTCTTAAAGGGATGGAAATGGATTTGCAGAGAAACAGGTATTTAACATTCGATGATCTGCAGCTTTACTGCTACCGAGTTGCTTCTACTGTCGGACTAATGTGCATCGAGATTTTCGGCTATAAACATAAATCCGCAAAAGATTTTGCCATTAACCTCGGGATAGCGCTTCAGCTGACAAATATACTCCGTGATGTTAAAAAGGATTCGCAAAGCGGCAGAATTTATCTTCCCCAGAAAGATCTCATCAGGTTTAATTACACTGAGGATGATATATTATCCCAAAATTATAATGAAAATTTCATTGAATTGATGAGATTTGAAGCCGAAAGGGCGAAAGAATACTTTGCAAAAGCAACGGAGAATTTAAACCTTGAAGATAAAGGCGGAATGTTTGCAGCAAGGGCAATGCAGCATATTTACCGCAAGCTGCTGGAAAAAATTATCCATGCCGATTACGATGTTTACCAGAAAAATATCAAGGTCTCTAAAGTTGAAAAAGTCGGAATTGCTTTAGGCGTTTGGGCAAAATACAGCCTGGTTTATTAATTAATTCGTTGAACCGTTTAACATCACTTCTTAATCTTAATCATAATCTTAATCTTATTCTTATTGAAGATTATTCAGAAAGTTAATTGTTAATAGTTCATCGTTAATGGTACTCCCCACGATTATCTATTAACCTGCCTTGTCGGCAGGACAGATCGGCAGGCAGGCGTTTAACGATTAACTCACTTGCTCAGGAGTAAGAGTAAGATTACGATTACGATTAAGAAAACATAAAATATAGAATTGAAAAAGTGTATTGTAATAGGAGGGGGATTAGCGGGGCTTTCGTCTGCAGTTTACCTTGCCGATTCCGGATTTAGTGTTGAAGTTATTGAAGCTTCTTCCAAGCTTGGAGGCAGAGCATATTCATTCATCGATAAGCAGACTGAATCATGCATCGATAACGGTCAGCATATTATAATGGGCTGTTATAAAGATACTTTAAGATTTTTCAGATTAATAGGGGCGAAAAAAAATCTTTTCATACAAAAGAAACTGGAAGTAAATTTCTTAAAACCCGGTTTTTCAGTCCATAAACTAAAAGCTTTCCCTTTCCCTTACCCTCTCAGCCTTCTATTCGGATTATTAAATTACAAAGCACTCTCACTGAATGAGAGATTAAGGTTTTTAAAATTCTTTCTTAAGATATATTTCACTTCAAATAAAAAGCTGGAAACTCTAAGCGTATTGGATTGGCTTGAAATTGAGGGGCAGACGGAAAATATTCAAAAAGCTTTTTGGGAATTGCTGGCTGTCGGAGCGCTGAATACAAATACCGGTAAAGCATCCGCAAGGACTTTTTCCGATATCTTAAAAAAAATATTTTTCAGGGGAAATAAAAGCGCTGCAATTATAATCCCCAGTAAAGGATTAAGTGATGTATTCTGCACCGATGCCGAAAATTTTCTTAAGAATCATCACGGCATTATTTCTTTAAATGAAGAAGCGATTGAACTTATTGAGGATGGAGAAAAGATTGCATCCATAAAAACAAACAAAAGGGAAATAAAGGATTTTGATTTTTTAATAACCGCAGTTCCGCTGTACGCACTGCAGAGAATTCTTCCAAATTATTGCTTCGAAGGGATGAATGATTTTGAATATTCAACCATTGTAAATATCCATATTTGGCTCAAGGAGAACAGATTACCTGAGAAATTTTACGGATTAATAGATTCCCCGGTTCAATGGATCTTTAATCATGGAACTCATTTAACACTTGTCATCAGCGATGCAAATTATCTTTCGGAAACTGCAAAAGAAGAAATATTTAATATTGCGGCTGAAGAATTGCAAAGGTTCGCCGGGACAGAAAAAAAACTAATTTCAGCTTACAAAGTGATAAAGGAAAAGAGAGCTACCTTTGTACCCTCCGCAAAAATATTGAATAAAAGACCGGCACCTCGGAGTAATTTCAATAATCTCTTTTTTGCAGGCGATTGGATTAATACCGGGCTTCCTTCCACGATAGAGAGCGCAGTTAAAAGCGGAAGGATGGCTGCAGAATTAATAGTTAAAAATTCTAAATAACCTGAACTTATTCTGAATACTGCTTAATAAATAAACAAAATAAAAATTGTATTGATATTTTCAATTTGCATACTTAGATTTTTGCAGAAAAAATAAACATATAAATCAAAACGGGAGTTCCCCTGGAAATTATTTCCATGAGAATAACAAGGTCCTTAAAAAATAATATATTTCTTCTAGAAAGGGACAGAAATGAGCGAGAATAAAATAGAAACCGCCAAGCTTACTTTTCAGGATAAAGAAATAAATCTTCCTATACTTGTAGGCACTGAATGCGAAGTCGGTCTTGATATAACACAGCTTAGGAACAAAACCGGGGCAATAACTTCCGACAGCGGCTACGGCAATACCGGCTCATGCAGCAGCGCCATTACTTTTATTGACGGGGAAAAAGGAATTCTGCGTTACAGGGGCTACCCGATTGAAGAGCTTGCCGAGAAATCCACATTTACTGAAATTGCCTTTTTGCTGATTTACGGCCGGCTTCCGAAAAAAGAGGAGCTGGAAAAATTTAATTTTGAACTTAGACACCACAGCTTACTGCATGAAGACATGAAAAAATTTTTTGAAGGGTATCCGCCGACGGCACACCCGATGGGAATGCTTTCTGCAATGGTGAACTCGTTGTCAGCTTTCTACCCGGAGATCAACCGTAATGCCGATCTTGAGCTTAATATGATAAGGCTTCTTGCAAAGCTGAATACAATCGCGGCATTCTCTTATAAGAAATCTATCGGACAGCCTTACATTTATCCCCGAAACAGCCTCAGCTATGCCGGAGATTTTCTGCATATGATGTTTGCTGTTCCTTCCGAAGAATATGAAGTGCCCAAAGTTATGGAGGATGCGCTCGACCTTCTTTTAATCCTGCACGCGGATCATGAACAGAACTGCAGCACCTCTACCGTTAGAATGGTTGGAAGCAGCGAGGCAAATCTCTTTGCATCCATTTCGGCCGGGATATGTGCTTTGTGGGGACCGCTGCACGGCGGTGCAAACCAGCAGGTAATAACAATGCTTGAGATGATAAAGGATGACGGAGGGAATTATAAAAAATATATCGATATGGCAAAGGATAAAGATTCTAAATTCAAGCTGATGGGGTTCGGGCATAGGGTATATAAAAATTTCGATCCCCGTGCAAAAATACTTAAGGCTTCTGCAGATAAAGTCCTTCTTCTTCTCGGTATGAATGATCCTCTCCTGGATATTGCCAAAAACCTGGAAGAAGCTGCATTGAAAGATCCGTTCTTTGTTGAAAGAAAATTATATCCCAATGTCGATTTTTACAGCGGGATAATCTACCGTGCAATGGGAATACCGACAAATATGTTCACTGTAATGTTTGCTCTAGGGCGTCTGCCCGGCTGGATTGCCCATTGGAAAGAGATGAAGGAAACACCAGGCGGTCGAATCTACCGCCCGCGTCAGATTTATACGGGGGAAACAAAACGATCGTACATCTCCATCGAAAAAAGATAGACTATATAATTTCCAAAGATTATTAAAAAGCTGTTCGCGAAGGGAACAGCTTTTTTTTATTAATGTATAAAAACTAAAATTTTTTTCCAATTATAATGGGGACTTATCATCCTCTTCCTTAAATGAAATTTATTTAAGCAGCAAGAGCTTCTTTGTTTCCATGAACCCGTTTGATTTAAGCTGGTACAAATAAACTCCGTTTGCCAGGCCGCTCGCATCAAATGTAACCGAATAGGTGCCGGCCTGCCGCACTCCTTCAGACAATGTTGCTACTTCTTCTCCCTGCAGATTAAAAACCTTCAAAGAAATATATCCGTTCTGCGGAATTGAATACCTTATTACAGTAGTTGGATTAAAAGGATTCGGATAATTCTGCTCGAGTGCATATGATTTTATACTCTTCCCGGCTGCAGATTCAATACCCGTTATAATTAAGCTAATAATTGCTGTTTGGAGATTATCTTTTGCCGAACCCAAAGTATCGCCGGCAGATTCGGTATTCGAATAATTCCTATCCCTGGAATTTTTTGCGGATGCTAAAACATTTGCAAAATTCGACCATGATTCAGGTGTATAGCTGCTTTCCTGCAGTGTATCCGCATATGAAATTAATGAATCCAGCGCATTATAATTCAAACCTACATCCACAACTGAGTAAAATGCCGGCTTGCATTGATCCGCTGAAGTCCACAATGAGGCATTAGCTACGAATGCATGCTGATCATTTAATCCGTCTTTAGAAACATTAATAATTTTACCGCGTCCCGACTTATAGCTGCGCTCAACAAAACATTTTAAAAGTACTCCATACTGGTTTGCCTGAGTTTGTAAAGCCGCCTGAGATGGAGTACCGCTCCCCGGGTTTACATCCAATTCGGTTACAGCCATTTCAGTGCAAATTGTATCAAACTTACTGTAGCTTGCAATCCAGGCTGCTGCGGTGGGAGATGCATTTGCATCATGATCCTGCATCCCGATTCCATCTAAATATCCTGCACGGAAGATAGGACCGCAGACTCTTACAATTCCGTTTGCCTTAGCTGATATGTGTGTACTATAGTCATTGTAGTAAAGTTTTATCTGTTCTTCACCGTATTCCTGGCAGTATTGGCGGGTTAATTCAAATGCTTTCATTATATAGCTGTTATCGCCGAATGTAGTATACCATTCGTTATTTGTGGTACGATCCGAACCGTTATCGCTTACAGCTTCATTTACAACATCCATAGCAGATAATAAGCCTGGCCAGCTCTCATGGAGCAATCTGATTATCTCTTTTAAGTAGTTGCCCATCCGTTCTGTCATTTTTTCCTTTGATAGACGGACACCGGAATCAGAATAGCCGGTACGGAAAAAAGCTGTACCTGGTGTCTGGTTATGCCAGACTAAAGTATGTCCGCGGAATGTAAATCCTTGTCTCTGCGCCCAATTGAGCTGTGCAATCATATCCGGGATAAATCTTACTACAGGGTGGACATCTACAGAATCCCTTTCTGCTCCCGGTGATGCTGCCGTGTAAGCCGCAGCGCTTGCAGAAATATCAACTGTATTTTGCGGCTTCATATTGTTGCCCGGAGACATGGAGTTCATATGGAATTGAATTAAATATCCGCCGTTCGGATCAACTACGGCTGACTGGCCGGGAACTACCGGATCTGTCGGAAAACCTACATGCCGGTACGACAGAAGACATCCGATATAAAAATCATTCTTAAATACATCTTTAAGATGGGGTACATCGGTTTGAATCTGGGCAGTAATTTGTTCTAAAAATAGTATTTGAAAAAAGAAAAACGTCAGAAGAATTACCTTTTTACTTATACGGCTGCCATTTTGTATTACCTGTTTCATCATAACTCCGTTTGTGAATAATTTAATTATTTTTAATAGAAAAAATGAAAATACAATTTAACATTACATGTTTAAATAGCAGTATAAAATTACAGCTCCTTTTCCAAATTTACTTTAACAGCAGCATTTTTTTTGTACTGATAAACTTTCCTGCTTTAAGCTGGTAGAAGTAAACTCCACTAGGCAGATCAGCCGCATTAAAAT
>CAYSGP010000299.1:0-4784 GCA_964430095.1 uncultured Ignavibacteriaceae bacterium | reverse complement strand
GGATTTCGGTATGCCGGCAGTTCAAGAATAAATGAAGAATTGTCTTCTTCTTTAATTATTGTTCTTCTGAATTTGTTAATAATTCCGGCAACTATAATTGAGCTGCTCATGCTGAAAATATAAATAAGAGCGAGGATTGAGCCCGCCAGCCATGATTTTCCCCAAGGAAGAAGAAAAGCAATCAATAATGCATATACCGGCAGTCTTGCGCTGCAGCTCATCAACGGAAGAATGAATATTGTTAAAAATCTTTCCTTCCGGTTTGGAATGGTTCTGGTTGCCATAATTGCCGGAATTGCACATGCAAAACCTGAAATCATCGGTACAAAAGATCTGCCGTTTAATCCTATTTTAGATAAAGGCTTATCTATAAGCATTGCGCCTCGTGCGAGATACCCGGTGTCTTCAAGAAGTCCGAGTATTAAGAATAAAATTAGAATTTGCGGAATAAAAACCAATACTGCTCCGCTCCCGCTTATAATTCCGTTTGAAATCAGATCGCTGAACCAGTTGTTTCCAAGCAATGCTGCTGATTCAAGTGATAACAACGCGAATCCTTCATCTACAAGACGCATTAAAGGTTCTGCCAGCCAAAAGATAGACGTGAATGTTAATGCCATTATAAAAAAGAAGAAAATGAGTCCCCAGACTTTATGAAGCAGAAATTTATCAATTTTTATGGAAATGCTGTCAGGCCTGTGATCCGGCTTTTCTGCTTTTTCCCGCGTTGGGCCGTCATTTAAAATAACTAGTTGAGAATTAGCAGATTCTATCTGAGGCTTTCGTCCATTACCGGAATACTTTATTAAAATTTTTTCTTCCAGCTTTTCGATGAACTTATAAGATTCAATCAGCCATTCGGAACCATGATTATGGCCGGATAAAACTGGCGGCGGTTCAAATAATCTCTTTTGAGCCAGGTTTTTTTCAATTGCTTCAATTAATTCTTCAATTCCTTTTCCCGTCCTTCCGTCAATTTTTACAACCTGGCAATTCAACTCCGAGGAAAGTTTTGCGGAGGAGATATCATATCCTTTTTTATTCAGGATATCAACCATTGTAAGCGCAATAATGATATTGAATTTTGAATCAATAAGCTGCTTTACAAGAAGCAGGTGTCTTGATATCTGGCTGGTATCGATGGTTACTGCCACTAAATCCGGCGTACCATATTTAGGATGAGAGAAGAGTGAAGTAACTGCTACAATTTCATCGGGTGATTCGGGTGAAAGACTTACAATTCCGGGGGAATCCAGCAGGTCTGCATTAAGCCCGTATTTTTTATGAAACTTAGCAATAGAGTATTCTACAGTTGCACCGGGATAATTTGCAGTTTTAAAACTTTTTCCGCTGAGGTAGTTAAACAATGTGGTTTTTCCGGAATTTGGAGGACCAACTAAGGCTATCAGGGGAATTTCTTCTAAGGTAGATGTGTTCATGAAACTATTATGCAGTCAGCTTCATGTTTTCTGATCGCTATTAATGTTCCCCTGACAGCGAATGCAAGAGGATCGTTAAAAATTGATAAATTCATCAACTCTATTTCTTCGCCCGGAGTAAATCCGACTTCTAATATTCTTCTTGAGGAAGGATGCTTCAGATTTATTTCGCTGATGGTTGCTTTTTCTCCGTGTTTCAATTCAGAAGCAGTTTTCATATAATAGCTTAGGTTAAAATTTTAGACTATGCGTAAATTATTATTAAGATTTAGTCTACATAAAAATAGAAACCCCTTATTAGAATGTCAAGCTATATTTATCAATATAGGGGGAGAATTTTTAATCCGGAATAAAATTCAAGTAAGGTAATAAAAAGCTGAATGACAGAATTTAATTTGACAGCGGATAAATCAATATTGGATTCCTTAAAAGCCTTAAAGCTTTCATTGGATAAATCTTTAAATATTTTTTATAAATATGATTATTCATTAAAGAAATATGAGTTTATGAGTTCCGCAATAAAGGATTTGACCGGTTATTCAGCCGAAGAATTGAACGAAATAGGTTTCCATGCGATTGTAAAAGAATTCAATAAGAAAGAGAGGGATAAGAAATCGATAACCGACGGAGATATGATTGAAGATTATTATGCCGAATACCTGGTTGAGACAAAAGATAAAAACTTAAAATGGCTGGAAGATATTTCATTTATAAACAGCGATAAATCCGGCAATAGAATATACAGCGTTGGAATACTGCGGGATGTTACGCCTCTTCACGAGCTTGTTAATAAGCTGAACGAAGAAAAACTGGAGCTTGAGTCTATTCTTAATCTTTCCGAAGCCATGTTTCTGGTTACCGACAAGGATTTAAAAATTAAGATGATAAATGAAAAAGCAGCTAAACTGATCGGCAGTAAGAAAAAACAGGTTATAGGTTCGTTTTTTACCGATATTGTAGAAACCGGATATAAAGAAACATTCCAGAAGAGAATGGATGAATTCCAGAAAGGTTTAAAAAGCTTCCCGCAGGAAATAGAAATCCCGCTCTACACTAAAAGTAAAGAAAAAAAACTCGTGAATTTCCATTTCAATCTGGTAAAAGGCGAAGCCGGTGAGGCATCAATGATCATTTTTTCCGGCGAAGATATTACCGAAAAAAAGAAACAGGAAAAAATCCAGAGCTCAATACTCGCAATACATGAGGCTGCAAATTCGGAAAAAGACCTTGACGGACTTTTTAAATTTATTCACGGCTGCATAAGGGAATTAATGCCCGCCGAAAATTTTTACATAGCGCTTTATGATCCGAAAGATAAATCAATCAGATTTCCTTACTTCATTGATCAAATGGATCAAGAAGCGCCGGTTAAAAAAGCGGACAAAGGATTAACTGAATATGTCTTGCGTACAGGGAAGTCAATTCTTGTCAATAAAGAAATAGACAAGATACTTCAGCAGAAAGGGGAAGTTGAATTAGTAGGCACGCCGTCAGAAATCTGGCTTGGTGTTCCATTGAAAATACAGGATAATACAATAGGTGTTCTGGTTGTGCAGGATTATAAAGATGAACGGACATATGGAATTCAGGAAAAGGAAATCCTTGAGCTAGTATCTTACCCGATCTCAAGAGTGATCGAGAGAAAAAAAGTGGAAATTGAAAGAGATGAATTAATTAAAAAACTTCGTGAGATGAATGAATCAAAAGATAAGCTGTTCTCCTTGATCTCTCACGATCTCAGAAGCCCGTTTAATTCACTTTTAGGTTTTTCCGAAATATTAACGACTGAATATGATAGTCTTACCGACGATGAGATTAGAGAATATATAAATGTAATTTCTGAAACTTCCAAGAATTTATACGGAATGACTAACAATCTCCTGGCATTCTCAAGATTTCAGATGGAGAAGCTTGTATTTAATCCGGTTAAGCTGAATTTAAGAAAAATAGTCAGCAATAATATAAATATGCTGAAAGGCAATCTTATAAAGAAGAACCTGAACATGACTATGGATGTGGATAACGATATTTATATCCATACAGATGAAGAAATGCTTAATTCAATTTTTCAGAATTTAATTTCAAATGCCGTTAAGTTTACAAACCGGGGAGGCGAAATAAAGATAACTTCGAAAGTGATAAAGTTTTTTGAAGAACCGGACAATGTTGAAATAAGAATTGATGATACCGGGATAGGGATGAGCAAAACAGTGATGGAGAAAATATTTAAATCGCATATACAATCTACTCCGGGAACGGAAAGAGAATACGGAACCGGGCTTGGGCTTCTTCTAGTTAAGGAATTTATTGTTAAAAACGGGGGCAATATTAAAGTCCAGTCAAAACTCGGACACGGTACAACTTTTATTTTTAACCTGCCTTTATATTCCAAATAAGCAAAATCCTTCACTTTGCTTGGGTTTGTGTCACACCTAATGTGGATTCTGAACACTATTATTTAAGCTGTGATTAAAAAAAATTGGAGAGATGCACATCATGGATTCAAAAGCAAGAATAATGGTAGTCGAAGATGAGAGTGTGGTGGGTTTTGATTTAAAGAGAATTCTGATAAACCTTCACTACGATGTGGTCGGAATCATAAGAAGCGGGGAAGAAGCATTCGTTAAAGCTTTTGAGCAGAAACCTGATCTTATTCTTATGGATATTATGCTGGACGGCAAAATGAACGGTATAGAAACTGCCGAAGAAATAAAAAAAGACATGGATGTGCCGATAATTTTTTTAACCGCTTATGCTGATAATAATACGCTCCAAAGTGCTAAGCTGACCGAACCATACGGGTATATTTTAAAACCTTTCGAAGATAAATCCCTTCAATCCGCAATTGAAATTGCATTATATAAACATAAAATGGAAGGGAAACTTAAAGAGAGCGAAAGAAGATATAAGATGATGTCTGCAAGGCTGAAAGAAATAAACGAAGCTAAAGATGTTTTTTTTTCAATCATTTCTCATGATTTAAGAACCCCATTCGATTCCATCCTAGGTTTTTCTGAGATTCTGAAGAATGAGTTTAGAGATTTAACGGATTCCGAACGGGAACTTTACATTGATTCTTTATATGAAGCAAGCAGGCATGTCTATAATCTGCTGAACAATCTCCTGCAATACTCCAGATTTGAGTTGGATAAAATTGATTTTAATCCCAAGAAAATTTCATTAAAAGAGATTGTAGAAAAAAATCTGAAGATTTTAAAAAGCATGGCTCTTAAGAAGAATATTAATCTGAGTGCAGAATCAATTGATAATATAATAGTGTTTGCAGATGAAGAAATGCTGAATTCAATTCTCATTAATTTAATTTCCAACGGGATAAAATTTACA
>CAYSGP010000298.1:0-4962 GCA_964430095.1 uncultured Ignavibacteriaceae bacterium | reverse complement strand
TGGGTACATACTCCTCACGGAAACGTATATCCGAATCAAAATCAGCACGGTAACCCCAAACTCCGTGAGTATGTATAAATGTAGGTTTGATCACTCCAAAAATGTAATCATAAAAATCTTTTTGATTTTGTAAAAGTGATTTTGCTATAGTCTTATCAATTAATCCGCCCAGGTCAATAATTCTTAAATTTGAATAGAATAGGGTCCCCCCTATGTCAGGTAGAAGCAATGAACCGTTTTTTATATTCAGGACAGAAGCATAATTATCAAAAGTTTTGGCATATTTCTGTTCAACCATTAAAAAAGGAACAGTCGGTTTTTTTCTGAATTCATTAGTTCTCTCAACGAAATCAATTACACTTGTTCCAAGAAAAATAATGATTAGCGCAGCGGATAGATATTTGGTTGAATTCCGCCATTCGATTTTCTGAATTATCTTTTCACTTGTTAAAAACAGATATGCATATAAAAGAGGATAAATAGTTGTGGTAAATCTAAGCTCTCCCATCCAATCAGGTGGAAGTAAAACATAAATTGCGCACGAAAAAAATAAAACTAATAATAAAGCGAAATGCTGTTTTGAAAAATTTTTTATGTATACCAAATAAACTGTAATGATCAGCAATGCTGTTAAAACAAAAATTCCAAAAACTGGAAAAATGCTTTCAAACAATTCATAAATTCTGCTGTACATTTTTGGTTTTAATAAAACCAAATCTATAAAATCCTGAAAGGAAGGTCCGCCTTTTGCGTAGTAGGTGTTCGGGAAAAAATCATTATAATAATTCAACTTAAGCAAGAAAAAACTGCCGAATAAAAGAATAAATACCGAAGCATAAACAAAAAGATTAAATGCTGTTTCCTGCGGAGACTCTTTACGTAAGAAAAAATCGAATAATAATATAATTAACGGCACAAAAAAAAATAATATCCCCTCGGGACGCGTCATTGCCAGCAATGCCGTAATAACAGCAATAAGAGTTACGGTTTTCATCTTCATATTTCTGCTCACCTTAATCATTTGATAGAGCAGCAAAAGAGTAAGAAAAACATAGAGTGGATTTTCCAATCCGGATGTTGTCCATACAGCAAAAGATGTATTCAAGGAAAGCAATATCAAACAGATATAAGTTAAAATGATTGGAGCTGTCGAAATTTGCCGAATTATTTTAAACAGAGTGATGAATGAAAGCAGTATAATTAATATGCTGATTAGTTTAGGTACGTAAACCGGATGAAAAATATTCAGCCGGAAAAACGGGGTAAAAAGAAAAATCCATGTATAACTTGAAAATCCTTCTACAGGTTCAAGTCCCGGCTGTGAAACTAACCCATAACCTTGTGCAAAATTCCTGGAGTATGAAAATGCAATCCCGGCATCATCAATTATCCAATCACCAAAAAACAAAACATGAATGAAGTAAATTATAAATGGAATTCCTACGACAAAAAAAATTTTAGACCGTATTAATTTCAGTTTTTTGGCAAAAATCATTTGAAGTCAAGAAGGTTGTTTAAATAAACTTAGAATACCACGAACCTGAGCAGATAATGTTTTGAATTCTCCTTTAAATAATTCTTTAACTGCAATTGTCATTATTCTTGCCGGCAAGACGCAGCATAGAACTAAAAGCTGAAACAAATTGCTGTGTTTCTTAATCAGGTAGAAATAGTTGTTAGATTTTGAAAATTCATATTCATCAATAGCTTTGCCTCTTCCTTTTTTTCCGCCTTTATGATAGATAACAGCTTTGTGATTATAAAAAATTTTAAAACCTTTTTGTCTTGCTCTTAATGAAAGATCGACATCTTCCCATCCGTAGGGATTAAATTTTTCATCAAAGATTCCTACCTGATTAATTAATTCTCTGCTTATTAGGCACAAGCCGCCGCATGATGAAATAAAGCCCGGTTTATCAAATTGTCCTTCATCCTTCTCCCCTCCCCCAATGTTGATTATTTTTCCCGAAAATAAATTAACAGACATGCCGCCGGCATACCCGATTACTCCGGGAGTTTTCGACATTAAGCATTTCGGGGCAACAATCCCGATGCTCTTATCTTTATAAAAAGAACAAACCATTTCCGTAAGAGCTTTTTTATCGATAACTATATCATCATCAAGAAAGAGAAGGTATTTATAATTAAATTTTTGATCTGCATACTTAATCCCGATGTTCCTGCCTCCTGCAACTCCCAAATTTTTTTTACTTTCAACCAGATGAACATCAGGGTATTCCGATTTTATTGCTTCTGATGAACCATCCGTCGAACCGTTATCAACAACTATAACCTCAATTTCAGGATATTCAAGATTGAATATGCTTTTAAGGCAATCGAGGATGTCATTCCTTTTATTGTAATTCAGAACGACTATTGCGATAAGATTATTAGGATCCATGAGCTGTAAAACTTAAAATTTCCTTTTAGGGATACAAAAAATCTATTTGATTCTTTTGAAATAATAATCAATAACCTTGGTTTTTCCTTCAACCATTCCTTCGATGCTTGCATGAAGAGAATCGCTGCTGAGTTTTTCATAGATAATCTTTTGGGGAAAATCATGCAAAGGATTTTCAAAAACCGCTTTATTTTTTATCAGGCTTGTAAGCCTGAATTTTACCGGTCCCTCATTATGTTCCACAGTCGGTATATAAAAAATTTCATTGCCTATTTTTTCCAGCCTTACATTTTCAGCATTTGCGGTATCGCCATTCTGCACATAATAACTTATTGAAATCATCAGGGTATCATTTTCTTTTTTCCATTCTTCAAAAATATTTTTGTCCGGTTTTTCAATAATCCATTTTCCCTCAAGATAATAAAATGACCCCATATTCAGATCCGAACCGGTTTGTGCTTTTAGAGAGAACGATATTACTAAAAAAACTAAAAATAAAAATAATTTCATATTACGTCCTTACCGAAATGTTTTAAATCTTTATTCTTTAATGACTTAGAAAAAGTAAATTCTTTAAATTCAATCAGTCCGCCTATTAAAGATGTAAAAATATTCCTGCTAAAAAATAAAAAAGAAAGCGCCATTGAAACATCAGGTTTGACTCCATACTGGCCGAACAAAATCACCAGCGTACCTTCCCTAATTCCCAATCCGGCAAAAGAAAGCGGCAGCATAATTGCAAGCGACATTGCGGACCTAATCCAGCCGATTACCCAGATGTCCAGATTGATACCTAAAGATTTAGCAAAACAGATGAACGAAAATACACCTATGGCATGATATGAAAAAAGGATTCCTAAAATTTCAAGATGATCTTTTAAACTCAGGTTTTGGAATTGAAGCATAGCATCTGCGAACTTCTTAATTATATCTTTTATAAAATGAGGTAAAGGAAAAATAAATAATATTTTAAGAATGAAATTCAACCCGGACTTGCTTAATAAAAGCAAATAAAGACAGATCATAAAAAACAAAATCATTACTAATACAATAAGAAGCTTTTGATTTCCCGAAGAGTAAAGAGCAGGAAAAGAAAAAATAATTCCCAGAAAAACAATCATCAGTATTTCCAAAAAGCGGTTGAGCACAACAACAGCAGCAGCTGATGATTTGCTGCCGAATTTAGTAAACTTATACCATTTTACTGCTCCGCCCGAAAGTATACCGGGAAGGAACAAGCCGTAAAAGCTGGTTGCAAGATGTATCTTTAATATTTCTACTACCGATAAATTCAATCCCTGGATCCTGGTAAGATATTGTGTTTCCAATGCGGACAAATAATTTATCGGAACAGCGGAAAGAAATCCTGCTGCAAACAGATACAAATCTGTATTGAAGATAGAGCCGAGTATTTCTTTAATGGGAACTTTATTAAAGAGATAGGCAAGAATGATCCCTGAAAAAAGAATTTTCGTCAAAAAAATCAGCTGCTTTTTCAGATTCATTACCGTTAATATACCCTTTGACTATCCACAAAATCAATTTTTTCCATTTCCTCAAAGGATAACGGCGGAGATTTTAAGCAATTGATATTTTCTAAAAGCTGCCGGCGGTTCACAGCACGCGGAATAACTGTTGAAATGCCGCTGATATTTAAAACATACTGCAATGCTGCCTGGGCTAAAGTCCGGCCCGGTTTTACGAGAAATTGAAACTGCTTTGCTCTTTCCTTCTTATCAACAAACTCTTTTTTATTCCTTGCATAAGTCTCTCCCATAATATCGCCGAACTCCCCGGTTAAATGTCCATGTGCACGGGGATTCCGGCCTATAATTCCGACATTGTTTGCCAGAGCATGGATGAAAATTTCTTCAATATATTTTCTATCAAGCAGGTTAATTGTCAGCTGCAATGATGAAATACCGGGGAAATTAAAGGAGATAAATGCATCTTCGTTTCTAGCACATGAAATCCCGTAATATCTGATCTTCCCTTGTGCTTTAAGTTTATCCATTGTATTGAAAATCTCTCCGCTTTCAATGACTGCCTTCGAAGGTTTATGAAGCTGAAAAAGATCAATGTAATCTGTCTGCAGCCTTTTTAAACTCTTCTCGAGGGCACTGATCAGATATTTTTCGGAAAAATCGGAATTTTTCTGCTTAGCCCTGAAAAGGTGAAGAGGAATCTTCATGGAGCGCAAATATCTGCTTACAGGTCTGATTAATGATCTTTGTTTTAAAAGAAAATCGGCAGCAGGCTTATATAAAGTACCTGTTTTGGTGCCTATAATTACCTTATCTCTTTTTCTTTTAAAAGCTCTCCCGATTAAAATTTCGCTTTCACCCTGACTATAGTGATCCGATGTATCGAAAAAATTTATTCCGCAATCAAAAGCCATTTCCAGCGTCTTTAAGGATTCACCATCATCTTTGTAAAATAATCCCCCGGCAATTGACTGGCAGCCAAATCCTATTTCAGAAATTTTTAAATCTGTTTTTCCTAATTTTCTGTATTTCATAATATATTTTAATCCTGCCTATAAAAGAAACATTAATCTTAAT
>CAYSGP010000297.1:0-2756 GCA_964430095.1 uncultured Ignavibacteriaceae bacterium | reverse complement strand
ATTCTCTTGCAAAAGCCGGCAGCCGCCTCGGTACAGGCACTGTCGTTGTTCTCGATGACAAAACCTGCCCTGTGGGTTTTGTACATAATCTGGAAAAATTTTTTGCACGAGAGTCCTGTGGCTGGTGCACTCCGTGCAGGGAAGGGCTTCCATGGACAGATAAACTTCTGCAGTCGTTTGAAGAAGGCAGGGCAAAACCCGATTACATGAATATTCTGACATTCCAGACAAAATATATGGGCCCGGGAAATACATTTTGTGCACATGCTCCCGGTGCCATGGAGCCGCTGCAAAGCGGCCTGAAGTATTTCGGAGATGATTTCATGAGACATATTAACGAAAAAGGATGCCCCTGGAGAAACCATGAGAATACTCATCGATAACAAATTTTACGATGTAAGTGCCGGCAAGAATCTTCTGGAAGCATGCATAGGGCTGGGGCTCGACCTTCCCTATTTCTGCTACCACCCTGCCATGGGATCGGTAGGAGCATGCAGGCAGTGCGCCGTTAAGAAATATGCCAACTCCGAAGACAAGAAAGGCAGGATTGTAATGGCCTGCATGGAACCGGTGACCGATGGAATGATCGTCTCAATTCTTGATCCGGAAGTAAGGCAATTCAGGGCATCGGTAATCGAAGGCCTGATGAACAACCATCCGCATGATTGTCCTGTTTGCGACGAGGGAGGAGAATGCCACCTGCAGGATATGACGGTAATGACCGGGCATTCATACAGGAGATTTAAGTTTAAAAAACGGACATACAGAAACCAATACCTTGGTCCTCTTGTTAATCATGAAATGAACCGCTGCATACAATGCTACCGGTGCGTCAGGTTCTACAAGGATTATGCAGGCGGCAATGATCTGGATGTATTTGCGGTGCATAATCATGTGTATTTCGGCAGGCATGAAGACGGAATACTAGAAAATGAATTCAGCGGAAACCTTGTGGAAGTCTGCCCTACCGGAGTCTTTACCGATAAAACCTTGAAAAAAAATTATACAAGGAAATGGGATCTGACTAATGCCCCAAGCATATGTCATCAATGCAGCCTGGGCTGCAACATCATTGCCGCAGAGCGTTACGGAAAACTCAGAAGGATTCTGAGCCGTTATAACGGCAAGGTTAACGGTTATTTTATCTGCGACAGGGGAAGATTCGGTTATGAATATGTAAATCATCCGAAAAGATTCAGGCATCCTCTAATCAGGAATAAGCAGAACGGAAAATTTGATGAAACAGAGAAATCTGCCGTTTTAAAATCAATTAAAGAGATTATCAGCAAAAAAAATATTGCCGGCATAGGTTCGCCGAGAGCTTCTCTTGAATCAAATTATACATTAATGAAGCTTGCCGGTAGTGAAAATTTCTATCATGGAGTATCCGAAAAAGAATACAGCCTAGTAAAAAGGGTAATTGATATTCTGAAAAATATCCCTGTAAGGACTCCTTCACAGAGAGAGATTGAGCTTGCAGATACAGTTTTGATTATAGGCGAAGATCTCACTAATACTGCTCCCATGCTGGCTCTGGCAGTCAGACAAGCCGCTAAGAATATACGTGTTAAGTTAGGAGAAAAAGTAAACATTCAGGAATGGAATGATGCTGCAGTCAGGGAACTGGCACAGGATGCTAAATCCCCTGTTTACCTCTTAGCCTCACATCCCACAAAATTAGATGATATTGCAAAAAGCATTTATTACGGCACTCCTGATGAAATATCCAGGATGGCATTTGCTGCTGCAAATATTATTAACAGTGATGCATCTTCAGTTTCAGAGATTTCCGAAGGGGAATCTTCTTTCTTAAAGCAGATTTCTAATGATCTATTAAATGCCGAGCATCCCTTAATTATTTCCGGAACAAGTCTTTTGACCGAATCTGTTATAGAAGCAGCAGCTAATATTGCACTTGCACTTAAATTAAAAGGTAAAAATGGGGAAATCTCTTTTGTTGTGCCGGAAGCAAACAGCATCGGTCTGGCTTTAATGAGCGGAGAATTTTTCGGAACTTTAAATAAAAATGATCAAGATAAGAAGTATGAAACTCTAATTGTCCTGGAAAATGATCTTTACAGAAAAGCCGATAGATCAGTAATAGATTCTATCTTCAAAAAATTTAAAAATATAATTGTAATTGATCATACCGAAAACGGCACAACAAAAAAAGCAGATTTTATTTTATCCGCCGGTACTTTTGCAGAATCAGATGGTACTTTAATTAACCACGAAGGACGCGCCCAGCGGTTTTACCAGGTTTTTGTGCCCAAAGGCGAAATTCATGAAAGCTGGAGATGGCTGGATGAAATTTCTTCCGAAGTAGAGAAGGAAAGTAGGGGAAGATTGAAGAATCTATCCGATTTTACAAACTTAGTCGCCGATGAAATTCCTCTTTTAAAAGGGATAAAAGATATTACACCGCCTCCCGGATTTAGAATTGCCGATCAGAAGTTCCCCAGGGAACCGCACCGTTTCAGCGGAAGAACCGCTATGTTTGCCAACATAAACGTCAGCGAGCCAAAACCTCCCGAAGATATAGATACTCCGATGACTTTCACAATGGAAGGCTACCGGGGAGAACCGCCTTCATCAATTATTCCCTTCTTCTGGTCGCCCGGATGGAATTCGTCGCAGGCAATTAATAAATACCAGATTGAAGTCGGCGGACCTTTGCACGGCGGCGACCCCGGTTTAAGAATTTTTGAGCCTAACAGTAATCCGGAATCAAAATTTTTTGCGGCTGTACCTGAAAA
>CAYSGP010000296.1:0-5137 GCA_964430095.1 uncultured Ignavibacteriaceae bacterium | reverse complement strand
AAGAATATCCGCATTAACAGAATTTTTGCTTTTTCAATAATTAATCTTTTTTAGAAATGTAAAAGTAAGAAATTCCGATATTAGTTGATAAGCTCAGCATTAGATACTTGATGCTGGATTCTGGATGCTGGATTATGATTCGGGATACTGGATGCAGGATACTGGATGCAGGATACTGGAGCAAAGCGATTAGTTTCGTCCACAAAATTTATGATTATTCTTTAAGCGATAATACTTGTTATTAGATATTATCAGAAGATGCAGAGACTGTCTCAAATCTGTCATGCCGAATTCATTTCGGCATCTTCTTACGGTCTTAGGAAGATTCCGAGATTCCTCGGAATGACAAGTGATCATGCAGAACTTCTTAAATTTTTGTTTACATCTTCTTTTTATGTTCCCCGTTTATCATTTTCCATTTCCGATAACCGTTTACCTTTCTCTTTCTTGCCAACGGCTGCCTGATGAGCTTATGATAACCGTATTTAAATTTTGAGCTTAATGCCGAAAAAGCATATAGGCTGGTTGGGAATGCAAATGAAGGCTCAAAGTAACAATTGATTGTACATCCCTTGCAGAAGCCGAAACGTCCTTCCATCTTTTTAAAGTAACTAATTTTTTCCGAATTTCTTATTTCTTTAATCGGCTTGTCGATAATTATTTTTTCAGTTCCGAAATGATAACACGGAAGGATGATTTCATTATACGGCGAAATGACTATTACTCTTGAAACTGCTTTGCAGGCAGGATTATCAATATCATTCCCGCCGTCTCTCCGCAATTTTAAAAATCCTTTATTTAAATAAATTCCTGATTTACCCTGAATATACTCTTCAATAAAATCGATGGCATTTATAGAAAGCCCAGGGTTTCCGAAATAAGAAAATACGGGATTAACCAGCAGAACCAGGTCATTTTCTGCGGCAATCTCATGCAGGCGGGGAAGTTTTTTATAAGTATCATCAGTAACAGTAAACAATATATCAGGAAACTCGCCAAGGGATTTTGCTATTTTAATGCTTTCGAAAATAAATTTGAAGCAGTTCACTTTCCTTATTTTATTATGCTCTTCTTCATCCGGGGAATCCAATGAGAAGTGAAGAAGGTTTACATTGCCGGCAAGCTTTTCAGCGAATTTCGGATACAGAAGCGCGTTGGTTGTAATGCTTGTCTGCATTTTCAGGTTTCTTGCATATGCAGCCATCAAATGAATATCTTTATGCAGAAGCGGCTCTCCTCCGGTTAAATCGATAAATTTTACACCCAGCTCAGCTACTTCGGAAACATTTCTTTTAAAATCTTCCAATCCGGCGAAAGGAGTCTTACTAAAATTTTCGTGAATACCGAAATGGCAGAATTCGCAGTAAGCATTGCACCGGTATGTAAGATAATAATTGCAGAGGAGCAGCATTAGTATTCTCTTCCTTTCCAGATTACAGTCCTGTTGGAAAATAAAACGAATGGAAGAGCTGTAACATAGATTATATAGTAAAGCTCGAAAGCTAAAAAGTACTTCAGGTTTTTTAAGATGCCCAAACGGTTATGAATGGGATACAGCACAAAAAAATCTATAACTATTTTAAAGAAGACCATATATATCCATGTACCGGCTGCGGCAAATGAGCTGAAAAAATTCAATAGCACTAAAGGAGTAATGAATGCGCAGAAGTTTGTTACAAAACCGAAAATAAAGAGTAAATACCCTGGAAGCGGAACTCCTATTCCTCCCACCGCCCACCTTTTTTTCTGCCTGAATAATTCTTTAACAGATTTGCAGGGCAGAGAATTGACCATGGCATCTTTATCCAGTGGAGCAATAATTTTATATTTCCGCAGCTTCCAGATTGCGTTCAGCAAATTAAAATCTTCGGTTACGCTGAACGGAAGGCTTTCATATCCGCCTACTTCATCATAAGCACTTTTCCTGTAGGACATATTATTCCCGATGCAGCTGATTGGAGTGCCTAAATTGATAGTGCCGGAAGCAACAAACAGAAGATAAATAAAATCTACCGCCTGCATTCCGGTAAAATTATCTTCGGCAATCTGAGTTGTGAATCCGGTTACTGCAGCTACATTGTCGGTGTAATATGAAACGGTTGCTTTGACCCATGACGGGGAGACTGTGCAGTCTGCATCTGTGGTTAAAATAATTTCCCCTTTGGCAACATCGAGCGCATTTGCAAGTGCGTTTGTTTTCCCTTTAAGCCGTCCTATTTCTTTTTTTGTAATAATCTTTTTGAATTTTGGCTTGCCGCAAATGAATTCATCAATAATTTTTCCGGTTGAATCAGTTGACTTATCATCAACTAAAATAACCTCAAGCTTCGCTTCTGGGTAATCTATATTATCCAGAGATTTCAAGCAGAGTAAAATGCTTCTCTCTTCATTTCTTGCGGCAACTATTACCGTAGCATTGGGAAGGTCTGAAGAATTGCTCCTCGGATATTTTCTGCTTGCACCGATTATAAAAAGGACCGACTGAATAAAATATCCGCTAAGAGCTATTATGAAAATTATTTCAAGCATCCGGCAGGATCTCCGATTTCGAATCCTCTTTTTTGTGCTTCCCCGGAAATAATTTCAAGGGCTTCTAAAATTACTTTTTCAGATTTGATGCTGTCGTGCAAAACTATGATGGAATTTTTTTTTAAATATTTGTTTACAGCTAATTTAATAAGATTTAGATCATTTTTGTAATCGTATGTCAATAAGGACCACATTACATTTCTTAAATTAAAGTCCTTCAATAATTTTCCGGTTGAAAGATTAAATCTTCCGTACGGCGGCCTGAAAAATTTAACTTCTAAATTAAATTGATCCTTTAAAAGAGAATTGAAGCCGGCAACTTCATCATTTATTTCTTTCCCGTCTATCGAAGTTATCCTTTTATGGTTAAATGTATGGTTTCCGACAGTGTGTCCATTAAATAATATTTCTTTTAATAATTCAGGATAACTTAGAACATTATTACCGACGCAGAAAAATAATGCTTTTATTTTTTTATTACTTAAATATTCAAGAATTTTTTCAGATGTACCGGGATTCGGACCATCGTCAAAAGTCAGAAGGATTTTGTTATTGGCAGTGTTCCAGTAAAAATCATTAAATAATTTTTTAATAAGGTACGGCGGGGTGTAAAAATATTTCAAAATTAAAAATCCTATTTGTAGTCACACAGGCAGAAACACTTTTAAAAGGTATCTCGCTGTATAAAAATAATTATATTTCTGAATTAATTTATCTGGCTCAAAAGCATTAAAGACCTTAAAAGCAAACGCTTCAATCTTATTGGTGTCATCTGCAGGATATTTTCCCGTACCGTTAATATTGAAATTTCAATTCCCTTTCTAAAAGAAATGCAGCAACTATATATTCAGGCGAAGCGAACCTATAAAGTTTCTTCCTGCTGCCGAGATACCTGAAGAATAAGGTCTGTATCTCTGGTCAGTAATATTCTCTACACCAAAATATGCTTCAAAATTTTCAAGTAACTGGCAGCTCAATTTAAAATTGAGTGTATACCAGGACGGAGTATATATTTCACCATTTTCATCTTTAGCATAAACATAGTCTTTTTCAGATTCACTTGGAGCTAAATCTTCGTGGGATATCTCTCCATTATAAGCAGCACAAAGATTTGCTTCCACTTTATCTTTTCTGAAAATTAATTCTGTTTTGCCAAACCATGGCGCAGCGTGTCTTAAAGGGACAGTATCACCTGCATCATCCACCTCCTCACCTTTCTGATAACTTAAGCTTGTTCTTAAATTAAAATAGTTAAAAATATTTATATGAAGAGAGGTCTCTATTCCCCATACATGAGCATTTGCTGCATTTTGAATTGCCTGAACCCGGCTTAGTTCTCCGCCGTAAAAAATACTATCCATTCCATTTAATTTATAATCACGCCTTACCAATGCATTATCAAGATATATATAATATGATGCGATATTGAAAGCAGCAGTTCTTGAAAATAATTTGGTAACTCCTATTTCAGCATTGTAAGCATACTCATGTTCAAGATCAGGATTTGGTATTACAACTGAACCAGGCTCTGAATCAAAAACTTTTCCCATATCATCAATATTAGGAGCACGGAACCCTGTTGAAAGATTTAGGTTAATCTGCCAATCACTTTGAGGATGTACTACCAATCCGGCACTTCCGGTAAGTGCACCAGTTCTCAACTCAGCAGTTGTAAATGGAAATGGATAAAATGTTGTATCAAATTCGGCATCAAGTGTAACATAATTATAGCGCAGACCAGCCTGGAAAATATACTGCGGTGAGAACTTATGTTTATAAGTCATGTATGCACCGAAAGAATTCCAGGTTGAACCATCAGGATACCTTGAAGGACCGGGAGTAATTTCTCCTGTTAAAATATTCTCAGAGTTGCCGGTTGATTCAACTTTGTTTAATACAGCTTCAACACCATAAAATAAATTTGAGCTTTCATTTAATTCTTTAATCATATCAAGGTTCAATGAAAATGCATCAACTTTTTCAGTGTTGTTTGTTCTGTCATCTGCATTCAGGTCACGGTCATGCCTGCTCTCTTCAAAATTCTGATATGCAAGAATTAATTTTGCCAGATCATAAACAGAATTAGATGAAAAATTATTTATTGATAATGAATTCATCACCCATTTCTGCGGACCGTAGTACCATTCGGCTGATCTGAGTGTACCGCCTCTTGGGCGAAGCAGTCTATCATATCTTGAATAATCTGAAGTATTTGAATAATGAAGAGCATACTCGAACTCCCATGCATCGGCGGGCATAAATAAAATTTTCTGCATTACATTTATCTGGTCGTAACCTGATTCAATCTGTTCCAGAGGATCGGGATTAATAAAAACAGAATCCATTCCGTTAATCCTCTCCTGATAAGTCGGTCTAAGGTAATCATCCGGTCCATTCGAACCCATTACCAGGTCGCCAAAATCTGAATAAGTTACATTGGTTAAGAATCCCCAGTTCTGAAGACCAATATTAAAATGCAGATGTCCGGTTTTCTCCATATTAGCAGAAGAATATCTTGTCATTGCACTTGCATCGAATAAAACACTTTCACCAAATGATAATCTGGGAGAAAAAGTATGAAAGTTCATTATTCCTCCCACAGCATCGC
>CAYSGP010000295.1:0-12059 GCA_964430095.1 uncultured Ignavibacteriaceae bacterium | reverse complement strand
TGAAAGAATTTACAATAAGCTTTTTTGACTTTTTCCTGCCTCGTTTTTGTCCGGCTTGTCAAAGAAGATTAAACACCGGCGAAGAATATGTTTGCACGGAATGCCTAAGTAAAATTAAACCTGCCGATGAAGAAAGGATTACTGCAGAATTCAAAAGGAAGTTTGAACAGGACAAGATAATTTCCGGATTTTCTTCTATTTATGTTTTTGAAAAAGATAAAGAGCTTCAAAGCATTATCCATGCTTTAAAATATAACCAGAGATTTCTTACCGGAAAATTTTTTGGAATGCAGATTGGAAGATATTTAAACTCGTTTTTTAAACAATGGGAAATAAATTTAATCATTCCGGTTCCGCTTCACTCCCTAAAAAAAGCAGAAAGAGGTTATAACCAGTCATTGTACCTTACAAAAGGGATAAGCAAGGAGCTGAAAATACCATTCAATCCAGGAATTCTGAAAAGAATAAGATTCACAAACACGCAAACCGCACTTACTCTAAAAGAAAGAAAGGAAAATGTAGGAGGAGCATTTAACGTATTAGATCGAGAAAAAATTAAATATAGAAATATTCTTTTGATTGATGATATTATAACGACTGGTGCTACAATTACCGAATGCGGGAAAGTTTTACTAAATGCAGGAGCAAGCAAAGTTTATGCTGTATCTGTTGCGATTGCAGATTAAATTTTACTAATACTGGGTACCGGATACCAATGGCGGATTTTGTTTAACAGAGTTGTAAGGCATATCGTTTTATCTTAAAAATATTCTAAAATGTGATCTGATTATTATGTTAATTCTTTTTAAAAAGTTAAGATTGGCTGAGGGTTAATTCTTCTTATCCTGTACGGGCTGTCAAGGTGTTTTGTGATTAGATAAAGTGCAAGAACACAAAGATACCCATGAGGATAAAACAGAAATGAAACCTGAAAAGGCGAAGGAAATTGTAAGTAAGTCAAAAAAAATTGAAGGCTGGTTTTCTACCGACGCAGCGATGCTGTTTGCTCTGATCGATGAGGCGCAAAAACAATATAAAATTGAAGGCGATGTTTTCGAAATCGGGTCGCATCATGGGAAAAGCACGGTTTTTCTCGGCGCAATGATTGAAAACCGGGAAGAGAATTTAATTGTTTGTGATCTTTTCAACGACCAGCAACTGAACTTTTCACGTTCCGGAATGGGGGATTTGGCAATCCTGAAACAAAACTTATCTAAATTTTTTGACGAAAACCTCAGCATCTCAATTCTTCAGAGAGATTCCAAAACTTTATCAAGAGAAATAATCGGGGATAATTTTAGATTTTTTCATATAGACGGAGGGCATAACTGCGATGAAGCTTTATCGGATTTAAACCTTGCTGCTGCCTGCATTATTGATAACGGGGTTATTATACTTGATGATCCATTTAAGCCAGAGTGGCCCGGGGTTACGGAAGCATTAATCCGATTCCTTGACGGACAACGGGATTACTGCGCATCTGTTATCGGCTTTAATAAACTGGTTATTGTGAAGAAAGAATATCGCGATTTATATCTGAATACAATAAAAAATCCGCATAAACGGCAGATGTATGAATTAAGCTTTCCATGGAAAATTAAAGAGCTCCCCTTCAACGGATGCCCTCTTGATATATTTTACATTCCTACCCATTTAACCGAAAATAGACTGGCTTCTTCGACTAGAAAATTCTATAGGCGGCACCATTGGTTAAAAAATCCGATTCTGCGTCCTATTATTGCTGCAACCAAAGCAATTATAAAGCAGATTTAAAAACCGATAACCGGTGAAGCAGCCTTTAATCATTAGTCTCCGTTCAATGGATCATTAGAAAATATCATCCTATTTCCATGCAGTGTTTCCAATCTTAATTTACCTGCAAATTTTTTTTGACAGTAGTTCCTCCGGTCCATTTACCCAATCCAAAAGAAGGTTTGCCGGAAGAAGTGTTGAAAGAGGATGATGGAAGCAAAGTTTAATCTTACATAAAAGAATGGATATAATAAACCGGAAGATACTTTTAAATGAAGTGGAACAATGGAGTAGTAGAGCAGTGGAGTGTTGGAACAGTGAAGTAGCAGTGGAATATTGAGCAGATAGCTCCATTATTCCATCACTCCAATGCTCCAACCATCCGGATGGGGCAGCAAATTACTCTTCCTGTTTTTCGGAGAGTTTCTTTACTAAAACTTTATCCACTCTTTTCCCGTCCATATCTACAACTTCAAATGTGTAATTATCCGAATCGAATTTGTCTCCAACCTGAGGCACCTTATTTAATTTAAACATTACATAACCCCCTAAAGTTGTGTATTCTTCGGGGTGTTCAAATTGAAGGCTCAATGTATCCCTGAGCTCATCGGTTCGCATTGCACCGTCAATCAATAATGATCCGTCATCTCTTTTAAATATCGGAATTTCATAAATTTCATGCTTTTCAGGAAGCTCCCCGAAGATGTTCTCAATAAGGTCGTGAAGAGTAATCATTCCTTCTGTAGAGCCGTATTCATTAATTACGATGGCAATATGGATTTTTGTTTCCCGAAATCTTTCGAGAATTTTTATTGCTGATAAATTTTCAGGTGTATATAAAGGCTGGGTCGCAATAGCTCTCAAGCTCTTCTCTTTTCCGGTTTCAACCTGCTGAAGATAATCCTTAACACTGATGATACCGATAACCTGATCGATTGAACCGTCGCAAAGAGGGAATTTAGAAAAATTGTTGTTATAAATTATTTCTCGTAATTCCCCTGAAGTATCATTGATATCGAGCCATACTATATCCTGCCTGTTTGTCATTATGGAATATGCATCTCTATCGCCGAATCGGAAAATGCTTTTAATCATTTCGGTTTCTTTTTTTTCAATTGTCCCGAATCTGCCCCCCTGTTCAATTAAAATTTTCAATTCTTCTTCTGTAACGGGTAAATCCTTATTGGATTTAATGTGGAAGATACCCACCACAATTTTTGTAGAGAAACTTAAAAATCTGATCAGCGGATTTGTCAATTTAGAAAGAACCCTCATGACAGGCGAGAGTGCAATAGCTATTCGTTCCGGATTGTTAAAAGCAATTGTTTTTGGTACGAGTTCTCCAATTATTATTGATAAATAAGTAATTATGCCGACTACAGCTACATATGAAATTTCAACAGCGTATTTCTTTATTGCATCAAACTGAGCAAAGAATGGTGTAATATCTTTTGCTAAGGCAACGCCTCCGTATGCACCGGCAATGATACCCGTGAGAGTTATTCCAAACTGCACAGTCGATAAAAACTCTTCAGGTTTTTTCAAGAGGATCAATGCTATCTTAGCTCCCTGGCTTCCTTTTTTAGCTTTTTCCTCAAGTCGGACTCTTCTGGAAGAAACAAGTGCAATTTCTGCCATCGCAAAAATTCCATTTAGAACGGCTAATAAAATGATTATGAAGATTTCCATTTAGAAATACTTAAATAATGGTCAATTTACCAAAAAACAATCCCTTCGGGAGTGATTATTTCTTCATCTTTTAAATAGAAACGGATAAAAAATGTTACTAAATGTAATACAATTAAAAGATCTTTAAAAGAAGGCTATTCCGGATTTAGAATTTCTCTAAAAATTGATTAACCGCTTGAATAAATTTTGACGGCTCTTCCAGGTGGGTATTATGACCGGCAGTATTAATAATTATATGTTTTGCCGAGGGAAAATTTTTTAACATCCAGGAATTTAATTGAGTGAATTTAGAATCTAATCCTCCGGTTATTAGAAGAGTTTTGCAGGTAATATTAGGCAGCTGATCATACAGGGGGAGCATGGCACCGGTTCCGAAATAATTTAAGCAATTAACTAATCCGGTTTTGCTGTTTTTTAACTTTTGTTTTCTTATTTCTTCTCTTTTAAATTTAGAAAATCTCAATTGAGTAGCAAACAAATCCTGGTTCATCCAGTAATCGACAAATTCTTCAATAGTACATCTGGAAATGAATTGAGCCAGCTCAGCATCTTTTTTAATCCTTTTTTTTCTTTCTTCCTTGCTTTTTATCCCCGGTGAAGCACTCTCTAATATAAGACCTTTTACCCTTTCAGGATATTTTACTGCAAAATTTAACGCTGCTCTTCCTCCCATTGAATAACCGGCTAAAATAATTTTTTCTTCTGTAAAAGCATTAATGGAAATAAGAATCTGGTCTGCAATTGAATCTGCCATATAATAAACGAACTCTTCAGGAGAATCACTTTTGCCATGACCGATAAGATCAATTACTGCGCAGTCAAAACGTGAGTTGATTTTCGGGATTATTTTATCCCAATCTTCGGAGCTTCCTGTAAAACCGTGCAAAAAAAAGATAAATCCTGAAGTAGGAGGAAAGTTTGATTTTGATTCGGCATAAAGATTAAATCCCGAATATTTTATCATCATAACTTACATTGAAATTAAAAGAACGGATAAAAATTTATTTCTAAATCATTTAAATGAATGCAGGAAACTGGATTATGGATTAATTGAATTAATTTGAATTAATTTTTTTATTTAATTTCCGGTCTATCTCTTCCCAGTACTTATTCCTTAGTCTTAGAGACTCCGCCGCATTCGTCTGTATTTCAATGACGGAAAATATTTTACTCTTCAAAGCACTGCAAAGGGATTCTTTAAAATGATTCTTATTCCTGGCTAAATAATAATTTCCGCCGAATCCTTTAACAAAGGGAGCAAAGTCAAGATTATGGGGAGTAATGAAATAGTTTTTAAAAATCTTTTGGCCGTTTTTCCCCTTATTTGATCTAGAAAGATATTTTGAAACGGGAAGCACTTCGAAAATACCGCCGCCGTTATTATTTATTACAACAATTATTATTGGAACCGAATATTTTTTTGCCGCGAGAAGACCCGTAAGGTCATAATAAAATGCAAGATCTCCCGTAAGAAGGATAGTGGTTTTCTTGTTAGCCGAAACAATTCCTAAAGCCGTGGAAGTTATTCCATCTATTCCGCTTGCGCCCCTGTTGTTATAAATAATAATATTTTTTTCCAGCAGGGGTGCAAAATAATCGAAATCTCTGATTGGCATGCTGTTCGATATCATAAGCTGGGATTCATCGGGAAGAATATCTAACAGTACCTTAATAATACCGGGTTCGCTTAGTTCCTCTATTTCTTCGATTATTTTATTTTTGGCGCCGCAAGAGATTTCATTTGCCTTCAGCATCATATGCAGCCATCCATTAGCGTTTCTTTTAAAACCGTTTTTCCTAAGCATGTTGATCATTTTTTCACAAAAAAGATGAGGTTTGCAGGGGAATGAAGCAATGGATCTATTTGAAGGATCAAACCAGTCTCCGAACTCATTTATCATGAATCTCTGGGCGGAACAATTTTCAAGATAATCATCCAAAGCTTTGGAAGTCATTGTTCTGCCGAATTGAATTATAATTTCAGGCCGGAGATTTTTTTCGAATTCCCTTGAGCGGAGAAGCCCTTCAAAACCTGATATAATATTTGTCTTATTAAAAACTCCGAATCTGAGATGCGAAGCGCCGTCGGCCAGCACCGGATATGCTAGAATTTCGGAAAGGATCCCGCATTTGCTGCGGAACTGAGGATTATAGCTCTCTGGTCCCGCAAGAATTATTCCTTTAGAATATTTTTTCAGCAGATTAAAAATTTCCCGGAACCATTTTTCATTCTCAATTATATTTTCTTTTTCTTTAAAGAAAATCTTCTTATCCATAAAATTATTTTCTGCAAAATCTACAAGCTCTTTATTTACCTCATCCGTGAAAGAATCAGGCTCGAATGGTTTTCTAAGAGGAAAATTAATATGAACGGGACCTTTTGAATGAAGCAGGCTTTCGTGATAAGCTTTGCGTGCAATAATTTTTATATGCTTTATTCTTTTTATTATCGGTTCCGGAATACCCGCATCAATAAACCACCTAATATGATTTTTAAAAATATTATTTTGATTAATCGTCTGGTTTGCTCCGCAGTCTAAATGCTCCGGGGGACGGTCTGCCGTACAGACAATCAGCGGAACTCTCTGGTAATAAGCTTCAATTATTGCAGGATATAATTCGGAAACCGCCGTGCCTGATGTTGTAACAATTGCAACGGGGGAATCAGCAGCCTTGGCAATTCCAAGAGCAAAAAAACCGCAGCTCCGTTCGTCAATGTGAACATACGATTCAATTTCGCCGCATTCCGCAAAGGCTAAGGTTAAAGGAGTATTGCGTGAACCCGGAGAGATGCAAGCATGCTTAACTCCCAAAGAAGCTAATTCCCTTACGAAAGTCCTGGCCCAGAGGATGTTCCTGTTAATTTTTATCTTCATTTTCGAATAAAGAAAGTATAGGATTAAGCTTTAGACCGGTTTCTTTCCATTCATCATCGGCGCTTGAATCTTTTACAATTCCATTCCCTGCAAATATGCAAACCTTCCGCCGGCAGTAAAGAGCTGAGCGGATTGCAATTACAAATTCACCTGAATTATTGAAATTCATCCATCCGATTATTCCGGAATACAATCCTCTTTTGTATCCTTCCAGTTTTTTAATTAATCCTAAAGCTTTTTCTTTAGGCATGCCGCAGATGGATGGAGTCGGATATACAGCTTTCAATAAAGCATGAATTGAAAAATCGTCTTTTAGTTTTGCCGAGATTCTCGTCCAGAGATGCTGGATATTAGAATATTTTTTTACGCTTGTTTCAGAAACCGTAAAATCATCGGCGAATGGCTTCATTGAATTTATTATATATTCTAAAACAATTTTGTGCTCATTAATATTTTTTTTACTTGATAAAAGCTCGTTTTCGAGGGCAGTATCTTCATCAGCAGATTTACCCCTGGGTGCAGATCCGGCAATTACATCAAACTCTGTATAAGTATTTTGGAATTTAAGCAGCATCTCTGGGCTGGCGCCAAAGAAAATTGAATCTCCGCATCGGTATAAAAAAATATAGCAGCCTGGAAATCTTTCGGAAAGTCTTTTTAGAATTCCGGAAAAGTTAAATTCATTAGATAAAAGCAGCTCCACTTTTCTGGACAAAACTACCTTTTGAATATTGTCGGCGGAAATTTCCTCAATTAATTCGTTAATCTGATTTTTCCATCTCTTTTTATCTTTCGGGAGGTTCCCTTCGATTTTCTGAATGGAATATTTTATCAGATTGGATTGAACCGGTGATTTTTGTTCCCCATATAAACGGAAAAGGTTTTCAAGAATTTTTCCGAACTGGACAGTTAAATTTTTTGACAAAGATAAAGAAGTAATTGAATTGAAAATGATATAGGAATTCTTTTGGCTTATCAGCAAAATTATCTCAGGAATAATCCAAACCGAGTCTTTGAAATTTTTCCATTCATGCTCCGAGTGTTCGGGAGTAAATTTTACGGCACACAAAAATAAGGGAATTTTTAATGAAGGATAAGATTCCCAGTTATTAATCCATCTGTTTTTATATTCTTTTATTCTTTTATCTGCTGCCGAGAACCTTTGGCTGCCGTTTTCAATAATTTCAGCCGCTTTGGAAACAGCTATAAATTTATATTCTTCATCAGGTTTATCAAAATAGATTAGGGGATCCTGGCTTTTTAAAAGATCATCTATTGAAATTTTAGTAAAAATTTGGTCATTCCGAAGGATATAGCTTACAAGATTTTCACCATCCTGAAAAGATTGAGCTGAGGATTTTTTCTGTTTCAGAAAATCTGCCAGAGAATTAACTGCGGCAGAGATAAATTCTTCCATTAAATGTTTGAAAGATTAATAAAATTTGAATAAAGGTTAAGTAAAATTATAAAAAACTAAAATATTATACCTTCTTCTATAGTTTTAAGCAGACGCAGGTAACTTTCATACCTTTCCATAGAAATATTGTTCTTCTCTACTGCGTTAATTACGGCACATCCAGGCTCATGCTGATGTGTACAGGTATTAAAGCGGCATGCGCGAATATATTCTTTAAATTCGATAAAATAATACCCTAGATCTTCTTTTTTTATCCCGTAGGGATCAATCTCCCTAATCCCCGGAGTATCAATTACATAAGTATTTTCTTCTACATTCACCATTACGCTTGTTACGGTAGTGTGAGTACCCCGATCTGTCTGACGGCTGATTTCACCGGTCTGAAGATTAAGATGAGCATATATTCTGTTTAATAAAGAAGATTTACCCACCCCGGATTTACCAATAAAAATATTTTTTTTCCCTTTTAAGGAATTTTTTAATTCACTCAGTCCCGCAGCGGTTACTGCACTTGTTTTAAAAACATTGTAGCCGATGGATTTATAAATATTAATAGAATGATTAATATATTCATCATCACCCAAATCAATTTTATTTATAACGATAATCGGTTCCATATTTGAGCTCTCGGCACTTACCAGTAACCGGTCAACTACTTTGTTGTTGAACACAGGCTCGGCAACGCTGTTTACGATGCAGACATTATCCAAATTTGATGCAATAATTTGTTCAAGCCGTTCGCCTCTATATCCGGCTCCTTTTATTCTCGGTGCTTTTCTAGAAATATAATTGACTCTTTTTTCAATCTTGTGAATTGCACCCGATTTATTATCAAGAAGATCGAAATGAACAGCATCACCCACTGCCGCAATATCGATATGGTAGAGCTTATCTTTTTTAAGTTTATATTCCTGTTTAAATTTACCCCTTAGACTACAGCGGATTAGTCCCCGCAGTTCATCAGAATAGACATAAAAATCTTTACTTTCGATCCTGAAGACAATTCCTTTTATAAAGACTCCTATTTAAAATTAAAAAGTCCGGTAAATACCGGACTAAAAAATAAGCGGGTTGATAATTTTAGTCAATTATTGCAGTCATAATCACTGCTAAAATCTAAAGATAGCACTTAAGATAAAATTATCAGTTGTGATTTTCTGTGAAGTTCTGGATAATCCGGAACCGTAATTATCGCCGAAATCTTCCCACCAGCCGTATGCGTAACCCAAATCGATTCCTATAACTTCTCCAGCCAAGAATCCGATTCCGCCGGTTAAATATTTCCTATCATACCTCGGAGGGTCGTTCCAATATGGCGAAGGCTGGACAAACAATCCGCCTCTTAATCTTAAGCCAACTTCCGAAATTGTAAATTCCAGGCCGATGTTATAGTTGACGGTAGGTTCGAGCTGATCTTTTATATTTTTATTCAGATTGGACTGAGTATTAGCAGGATCCTCAAATCCGGCCAGGTTATCGAATTTGCTCTGTGAATAATCGATCAGTGTTCCTTCTGCGCTGAAAATCAAACCCATTACGTTAACCGCAAATCCGAAGCCGAATTCATAAGATGTTACAATATCATATTCAACTTGATCGCTGTAAGGATCTAAAGTAAATCCGGTATTTATAAATTCGCTCGAGAAATTATCCGAGTAGATTTCTTTTATTGTATAGACTTTAGGGAATTGAACAGTAGTCCCAATACGCAGCATCGGGCTGAGCTGGTAGATCAATCCGAGTTTAGCATCCCATCCGGAGATATCCCAATTAATATGTTTATCGATATGGAGTAATTGAAAATCGATTGTCCTGTCATCATTGGGATCCACTTGTTCTTGATAAAGGTTGTTTACATCTTCCTCACTGTAATTATAAGTATAATCATATTTCCCACCAATAATATTTACGTTTACTCCGACGAATATATTTTGATAGATTTCCGTCGCACCTGAGAATGTCCAATTATTTATATCGCCGGAACCAAGAATATCGCCGTATTGCAAAAGTCCGGCATTAATAGGAGTAACATCATTACTACTGCCTTCCGGTCTATAACTTAAACCCAGATAGTACATATTATCATCATTAAGCTGAGTATTGTAATTAATGTACGACGATGTAGGATTTACCGCAGAGAATTTTAATGCACTTGTAAGATCTTTGGTTTTATGATATGCCAATCCAAATACAAGGCTTCCGCGCACTGTTGGGAACGGTAATGCAAAGCTGATTCTGCTGAAATGGGTTGCACTGTTTGAATAATAAGCTGTGGTATTAAAAAAATCCGCTTTATTATCATAATTCAAATAACCAAATCCGCCGGAAAATTCCACTTTTTTTATTAAACCGAAACCGGCAGGATTAAAGAATGCAGCAGAAGCGTCATCGCTTAATGAGATATAACTATTTCCCATTCCAAGTGCCCGGGCGTTTGAACCTAGCCCCGGAACTGCGACTCTTACAACATCATTAGTATTTTGAGCATTAACACCGGCTGCTGTTATAAATAAGAAAATTACCCCTGCAGAAAACCTGGAAAATATCTTCATTATTTTCTGCCCCCGGTATTACGGCCGCCGTCGCTGTTTCGGCTGCCGGAACCGGAATTATTGTCGGAACTTCTGGATCTTTCCGTTTCAGTTCTAGGTGAGCTGCTTGAGTTGTCATTTGAGCTTGAAGTGGTAGTTGAACCGGAACTTGTATCATTATTATTGTTATCCGATGATCTGTCTCTTGTCGGAGTGGCCGTTTGAATTATATTGCCGTTGTTATTTCCGTTATCCGGATTTCTCCTGTCGGTTGTTGATCTTCCGCCGTCGGTATTTCTTGAACGCGTAGTCTCCCTGTTTCTTTCGATGCTGGAATTATCAGTCTCTGTATAATCAGGAGGAGTAATCGTTAACCACCACGGATAATCATAAAAGTAATAATAATCTCCGTAGTAGTTATCGGGATAATAGCTTTGATACTCATAATCTCTTTCTGTAGGGAACTCCTCATCGGGAGTCCAAATGATCGTGTAGCACCCCGGTACAATGACTGCGAGGCTTAAGATCAAGAATAAATTAATTAAATAGCGTTTCATTTTTATTATCTCCTTCTGCCGGAACCGGAATTAGATCTTCCACTACTGTGGTTAGAAGATCCTGTCGAACGTGGCGAGGAAGTATTACTTCTTGGTGTATTATAACTTTTCGGCGGATTACTGTTTCTTTGCGGAGACGAATATGATTTCGGAGTGTTCCCGGATCTTTGTCTGCCGTAAGTGTTACTGCTGCCTGAGGTATTTCCCCTGTTTGTCCCGGAGATTCTTGTTTGTCTTTTAGTGTTTGGATTATTTTTCAGAATTTTTCTGTCATTATTTCCACTGTTTGTCCCGGAAACTCTCGTCTGTCTTTTAGTATCCGGGTTCTTTTTCAGAATTTTCCTGTCATTATTCTCTTTTAAAGTTCCGGTTCTTTCATTATTTGTTCTATTTCGATTCCCGGTCCTCAGCTCTTTATTGCTGTTTGCACTTATTCTGTCTCTGTTTCTCTCATTATTAATAGCCCTATTACTTCCGGAATTTATATCTCTTTGTCTTTCTTTGGAAAGGTTAGTCCTGTCATTAACATTATTATTATCTCCTGTACGGTTCCTCGTTCCTCTCAGGCCGTCATTATTTCTGGTGCGGTAAATATCCCGGGTTCTTTCTCCATAATATCCATTGTTGTAATGATCTGCGTAATATGGATAACCGTGATAATACGGGTAACCGTAATAATATGGATATCCACCGTAGTATGGATAATAAGAATAATAGAATGAAAATGGATAATAATAAGGCCAATACCAATAAGCAGGGGTTCCGCACCAACCCCACCATGGATCATAGCATGAGTAGTAGGGGTCATAGTAACCGATTCCTATTGAAAAGGAAGGGTAATAATAAGAAGAGTATCTATGATATGGGTAACCTCCGTAATAATAATTATTAATTATTGTAGTGCTGTCATCATAATATTCCGAATCGGGATAACTTTCTTCATAACTATCGCTGTATTCCTGGTTTTCATTATTCTCAGTATAACCGGTATCCCAACCAGTGTTTTCACCCTGCATACCTACTTGAGTATAACAACCGGCAAGAAAGACAGAAATTACTGCAGCTGCCAATAGTTTATATAAATGTAACTTTTCCATAGGGCTTACCTCCAAAAAACTTTTACAAAATATGACAAAAATCGTTCCCGATTAAAGTTTTAAATCATGTTTATAATATGGGGAAAAGCAGAGCAAATGTGATTGGATTGTACAATAAAGTACACGGACTTGTATATGAT
>CAYSGP010000294.1:0-3736 GCA_964430095.1 uncultured Ignavibacteriaceae bacterium | reverse complement strand
TGGAGTTTGCAGTGATCGTTACACTTTATTTACACCTGCTCTCTGAAAATATGTAGGTCGAAGCAAAGCTTCGACAAAAATATCTAGGTGGGAAAAGTAAATGGACGAAGCTAGCGCTTCGTCCTACAAAAAAATTAATTATTTATTTACATCCTCAGCTACGGGAATTTATCATTCAATGCTTGAATACGGTAAAAAATCACTCTGCTTTATCCATATTTTATAACCCCGCGGCGGAGCATTTACAAACACCCTCCCGTCGTTCTGTACTTTTACGGTTTCAGTATTATCGAATGCATTAACCAAAGTCGAATCGGACCAATTGGAAAAGCCTTGCGGAGAGCTGTCCACCCATAAACCTTTGATCTCCGAATCGTGATTATTAATTACAATTATTGCTCCGTCATGTATTCCGTTGCCGTGTCTTCTTGCAGCATAAACATTATGAATATTTTCCGGAGGATAAGGATTTCCCGTTTCGCTTAATACGGTGATTGTCCCGCCGAGATAATTTTTTCTTAAAAAAATTAATTTATCGATTTCTTTTTGTAGATCGGCCGGCGCAGCAGCCGTCAATTGATTATTGCCGACATCCTTTTGTGTTACTCCGAAATAATGCGGATAAAAAATGCAAGGACGCCCCTCATGTGTAAGAATATAAGCATAAGCCATTTTGTAATCTTTAAATACCCATTTATCATGTTCCTTTCCCGTATCGTGATTATCAATAAAAGTTACAACCGATGTACCCGGCAGACTGTTTCCCGTATTATTTCTTACCAGGCCGGCATGATTTAACCAGGTCATATTGAAGCTGCTTCCGTTCCCGTTGCACATGCTTGTAAGCGTAAACTTCAGGGGGAAATCAAATGCATCCGCATCAGTACCTGCTGATGCAACATTATTCACCCAATTTTTTATCCTATAATCCGCACCCCAATATTCACCGACAATAAATCTCTGGCTGTTGTTCAGCAGAGGAAGGTTTTTCACCCATTCCGCAGCAAAATCTTCCTGGAAGCCCCGTACAAAATCCAGTCTGAATCCGTCAAAACCTATTTGATCCGCAAGCCAACGACCCCAGTCTTCAAGCCTCTTTTTTACTGCCGGATTAAAAGTGTTAAGATCATTTCCGAAAAATTTTGAGTTGGTAATTATCTCATCATTTCCGGGGTAGCCGAGCCAGTCGTTATCATCAGCAGGGTGAAAATCAGAGTAACTCCACGAATAGTTCAGCTCGCCGGTTCCTGTATGATTAATATAGATTATTCCGGTTTTGGTTAAAGCCTGCAGAGCAGTAACGGCAATATTTTCTCCGTTAAACCAAACTGCGGCAGGATAATACCCGTTTTCCTGGGCTGCCCACTGCCATTCCCATGTTCCGTCCGATGCCTTCCCTTCTTTTCTGGCAGTCAGCTTAATTATTATATCGTGAGGAGAAGAAAGCGTAATTTTATATTCATCCTTATCTGACGTTGACTCGATGTGCCCTTGGATTATTCTTCCGGAACCTGTAAACGGATTAAATGAGCTTCCGCCGTTATTAGGTTCAAATTCCCACAAAGGATTTCCATTTGTGCCTGTTCCGGTCCAATCTATAAATAAATCATAACCGCGCTGCGTAAAGTCAGCACCCCAATCAAGGTTATAACCTTTAATCTGTATATAATAATCTCCGGCTGACGCGTTCGGAATTTTCCAGGTAATTTCATTTGTAGGATAAGACTGGAATTGGCTCCCGTTTCTGAATGCATTATCAAAAACATACTTTTTAACTGAAGGATTATCCTGGTTCTGTTCATCGCCGGTGTAAATATGATTTAGGATTATATCCGCGTAAACCTGAATATTTTTCGAATGCATTGAGGAAATCATTGAAAGCAGTTCATCTTTGCTGCCGAAGCGGGTTTCCACAGTTCCCTTCTGATTATAATCGCCAAGATCGTAATGATCAAATATGCCGTAGCCCATGTCGTAAATTCCGAAATTGCCTTTTGCAGGAGGAGGAACCCATAATGCAGTAAATCCGGCACTGCTTAATAATGATGATTTACTTTTTAAACTATCCCACCATGAACCGTTTAAGTTTGCAGCATCGACGGGAACATCCCAATAGAATGCCTGCATCATAACATCGTTTTGCGGGTGAATGCTGCAATTAAAAAAAAGAATATAAGCGGTTAAGAAAAAATTCGGGCGGGCAAAAGTTCGCACAACTATTTTTATCATCCGCACTCCTTATCTAAAATTTAATCCAGTAATATAGATTTTAGTTCTTCTCAGGCTATTATGCGAGTCACACTTTTAAAAATAATATTTTTAAAGAAATGTGTTAATAAAAAAGCAAGAGACACTATCTCCCCAACAAGGTTTTAGAGTTTCACCACGATTGGAACTTGGCAGGTCCACCTCACCCAATTAGGTTAGTCCAAGCATTGATTATCAAATAAAAAATTGTATTAATAATACATCTATTGATATTAAGGAATTAAGTTTTATGAAATTGCCAACTCAGATTTATAATATCTTGTAGAACTTGCCGATAAAGATATTCCTCAGGAATTTAGTCCTCGTTAATAATTTATTTTTCGACCGTTTTGTACAAAAACAAACTGGCTAAGATTTTGAAAGGATAGAGCATAAATAATTAAAGGAGATGCAGATGAAAAAGTTTTTATTATTAATTCTGATATGTGCAGCAGGTTATATTGTATATGATAATCTCATAAAGGAAGAAAAAGTATTAGATATTAAAGCCAACAAATCCATATCTGCAAGTTACTCTGCTGATATTAATGCGCCTGCATTATCCTCGAGTAAAACCGGGACTATTGAGGGTACAGTTAAAAATGTAAGTGATAAACCTGTTACAAATATTATTTTAAAATATAAATTCGATACAAAACCTGCCGAGGCAAGAATAGACAGACTGGAGCCGGGAGAAATGAAAAATTTTTCAACTCAAAGCATAAGGATTTTACACGACTCACCTTCATTTTACCTGGAGGAGATGAGTTATGAGTGATTAATAATATATAGTAACTCGATTTTATTCTAAAATAATTAAAGGCCGGAGATCATCCGACCTTTTCTACTATTATTAAAATTCCCGAGAATTTAGTTGAATATTACTTAATTAGCAGCATTTTCCTTACCTGATTAAATGAACCGGCTTGAATTCTGTAGAAGTATACTCCACTGGATAAATTAGCAGCATTAAATTCAACCTTATACATCCCCGCAGGTTTTTCTTCATTGACTAATGTTGCAACTTCCATTCCAAGAACATTGTAAACTTTGAGGGTGACCAATCCTAAATCCGCAATTCGAAATTCGAAATGCGTTGATGGATTAAACGGGTTGGGATAATTTTGCTCAAGCTTAAAGGTTAAAGGCAGTAAATTTTCTTCTTCAATTCCTGTAACAATTGTTTTAGTTGAGTCTTCCCAATATGTCCATCCATCACTCGTTATTTCGACTTGGAAATTAAAGTATCCAGGAAAAATTGAATCAATGTATGTGATCGTGAACCGCGATTTGCTTCCATCTGAACTTCCAGGATTAAGGTTGGGCAATTCTGCCTGTTTAGGGCCTATAGATCCTAACCATGGATCGCTGCACAACAACTTTACTTGAGCATTAGTAATAGCTAATGTTTGTCCATCATTACGTATAAATGGCGTTATATAGTACCAGTTGCCTTTACCTTTTGTACAGAGAATACTATCAAATGAAA
>CAYSGP010000293.1:0-5754 GCA_964430095.1 uncultured Ignavibacteriaceae bacterium | reverse complement strand
TAAAAGTGCATTAATGCAAATCCTTTAAGTATTATAGTCTTGATTCCTTCGCTATAAAATAATTCTAGAAGCTTTATAGCCTGACGGGATATGATTTGATTTTCAAACCAAGTGCGCCGATAAATCCCCTTCAGTCTTTCTGTTAAAGGGTCTTTGATTTTATTTTTTAAAAGGTTTTGATACAGCAGAGGTAAAAGACGATAGGAACCGGGATCGATTTGCTCAAAATTTACACACGACTTCCATTCCTCCCAGGCATAAATAAATTTATCACCTTCAAAAAGTGATGCCTTTAAAAGTAATTCTTGTTCTTTTGTAATCCAGAAGCCGCTATTATGATTTAGTTTACTCATAAATTATTTTCAATAATATTTTGACTGTATCAGTTAGTCGTTATCACTCTTTGATAACCTTTGCCGATCCAAAGAGGCCTTTAGTATACGGATATATTCAGCTCTAAATTTATTCTGTAGAATTCCTTTATTAGATTCATGCAGACGCCGTAAAGCTACAAGCTCCGGCAGCATTATTATTCGAAGTTTTAGTTCACAAGCGCGCACATACCAATTTGCCCATTCTCCTACTTGCCATGCGGAATCAAAAAGACCAACCTTGAAAAATGCTTCACGCTTAACCAGCATTGCAGAGGGTAAAAATCCCGGCATTGGAAAGTGAGGACATTGAATACTTTGCTTAAAGGATTTGTCCAATTCGGGACTATGAAACTGTTTTACCATTCCGAAGGCAATATCAAGATTAGGATTGTCATTAAATGCTGCAATCTGCAGATTTAATTTCTTCTCAGTCCAAAGATCATCCTGATCAAGAAAGGCAAAGAAGGAACCTTTCGCGGAACGGATACCAAAGTTTCTTGCTGCCGCTGTTCCGCTATTAGATTGGAAAAAGTATTTTATGGGTGCTGTAAAACTTTTTACAACTTCTTTACTGCGATCCGTCGAACCGTCATCTACAACAATGATTTCTATCGGTTGGTAGGTTTGTTTTAAGATGCTATCTATAGCATCCTTCAGATAAGGTTCGCCGTTATACACGGGTACAATCACACTTACAAGCGGGTTCATCCTTTTAAATCCATAGTGTTGTTTTTTACCAAACCTGTTGGATTTCGTTCAATTGATTTTTTTAACAGGCTAATTATTTCCCGGTTAATCAGTTGATTTTTTATGGAATCATATGATACATTAGTATTGTGAATACGTTTATGGAGTAGAACTTCATCAATTACGACGGCTGGTATTTTATTTAGATCGGCACGATTAAACCAATCGATATCTTCCATATAAGTAAAGCCGGGGTTAAATACACCGATTAAATTAAACAATGATTTTCGAGCAACTAAAGTTTCAGGCATCTTTCCCACATAATCACCTTTCAATAGTTTGATATTAAATCCTGGCGGAATAGTGCACCCCGTTTCTAGAAAAAACTTTACTTTTGTAATTGTATATTGAACATGAGAATTATTGATCATATAGTCTATTTGCTTGCTGATTTTTTGAGGCAGCCATAAATCATCATGAGAAGCAAATGCAATGAACTCTCCATTTGCTATTTCTATCCCAAGATTTTTTGCATATGGAATTCCGGGCTGCTGATGCTGGTATACATATCTAACCTGTTTAAATGATTTTACAATCTGAGATGTATTGTCAGTTGATTGTCCATCAAGTATAATAATTTCAACAGAAGGATAATCCTGATTTAATATGCTGTTTACCGCATCTCTTAAAAAGTTCTCTCCGTTTTTTACCGGCATAATAATACTCACAAGAGGTTTATCCATGTCTCAGGTTTTCCTTAATCTAATTAGTTAATTGGAACATACATTTTTTCTGGAAGATAAAACCAATTTTTTATATAAATTATCATACTCATTAACAAAGCGGTCGAACCCAAATTTGTTTTTTGCTTTTTCTCTGGAGGCTTGTCCCATCTGCATTGCTAACTCCGGATTTTCAAGTAAAAAGATAATCTGCTTTGCCAAAGCCCGAATGTTTCCCTTTTCAAAAAGCAATCCTGTTTTTTTATGTTCCACTATTTCCGGTAAACCACCGGCATCCGCAGCAATGGAAGGACGTGCCATTTGCGCAGCCTGCAAAGAAACTAAGCCAAATGGTTCTTCCCATCTCGAGGGAATTATTATCATAGTTGAAGTGTTAATCAGCTCCGGCACATTTTCAGGGGAAACCCATCCAATGAATTCTATTGCATGACTAATACCAAGTTCTTCTGCTTTCTTTTCTAAATTATGTTTTGCAGGGCCATCTCCTGCTATTATTAAACGCGCTTCAGGAAACAGTGGTGCAATTTGTGCAAAAGCATCTATAGCTAAATCAAATCCTTTTTCTGCCGCTATTCTTCCAAGGCATAACAGACGCGGCTTATTAAATTGCAGCGGTGCAGGCTCAATACCGGGCAAGTGCAAACCATAATAAATAAGAGATGAACGCTGTGTATTTTCACTAACAATTTTATTAACCTCAAATAGCATTGCTTCCGAAGCTGTTGTAATCCACTCTGCTGCATTCAGCGTCTTTTTTAACAAAGTATGATTGTTAATGGAATACTGCGGCAGCGAATGGACAGTAAACAATGTCGGAGCTTTTTCCGAATTATTCGAAATCTGATGAAAAAAAATGCTGGCATCAATTGAATTTAAATGGATAAGATCAGGATTAAAATCTTTTTTTATTTCATCTACTTTTGTTTTTGTTTTTTTTATTTCTTCGATATTATTATTTGCAATTCCCTCGTGGAAATTGCACCGGTAAATAGGAATATCGTTATAATTTTCTTTTTCGCTTAAGGTCGGATTGCTTCGCGATGTCAATACGATAAATTCATATCCCCGCTTTTGCATAGCCGGTATAAACTGCAAGCTTAGTACCTCGACTCCTCCTATATTCGGCCAAAATAATCCTGTCCAGTATAAAATTTTCATTTTTAATTTTCGGAAAGAAATTTCAAAATTACTTCAGGTATTTTCTTAACTTCAGTGCCGAGATTAAGATAATAACAGGGAACTTGTTTGATGAATTTAGCTATTTCAAAGAAAGCTGATTGATTTGCATGTGACAACTGGAAAAGCGTATTAGGTGCTATTGCTTTTAAACCTATTGCTTGTGTTGCGGGTGTTAAGGTTGTATCCTGAAGTCCGGTTATACGCGGCAGAAAAATTGCTTTGATAGGGAATCCTTCAATCATTTTTAATGGATAATGCCGGTTTAGAAATATGAGAGGTTTCTCTGTATCAGTACGATCATAATTATTAATGGCTGGTATCAAATGAGGAAATCTTATGACGTTATCTGTATTAAGCTTGCCCGAATTATAAAGACTGAAAACATATGAAGCAGGAGATGATTTAATTATGCAGTAATCGTCACCGGCATAAAACAAATTCGAATTAAGGCAAGCAATAGCAGTGGTTGATTTGCCTGAACCGCCTTTCCCTGCCAGAAGTACCCCTCCTTGTTTCATACCGACAGCACCGGCATGAACAACCTGTCTCTCGTTTTTCTGAAGCCACCAATGCAGTATTGTCAGCAAAGGGGATCCGCTTTCATAAAATGGAACATTATTAGCGCTGCGAATCCACCAGATTGCTGTATTTGTACTGCAATCTAAAATACTAAGAGCTCCGGACCCTTTATGACAAGCAGTAAAAATAGAATCATTAGTGTACTCCCGGACTTCTCCACGGGCAGAATAATCATTTAAAGACCATGGCGGAGAAGGTATAGAAGTTTTGGACGATTCACTGTCCCATAAACAAATTGTAAGAGAAGGAGAAGAGCATTGTTGTGTATTTAAGTGTTCTAAAGCAGGAGTAATTAATGGCACTAGAGAATTTCCTGCAAAATGCAGTTTTACTGTATAACCTCCTATTGAATAAAAGAGTTGAGCAGGTTTGCCTATATTCCTGTCAGCTTCCTGAAAAACTTCATAAGCAGTTTTGAAAAAAGCAGAAGCTTTGTCATGATTTATTACACTTGTTCTTTTGCTCTCAATAAGCATTTAACGTAATTTATTTTAATGAAGGTTCTTAAAATTGATTTAATTAAAGTATTAACTCAACGATACTATGCAACCTTGGAGGTTTTAGAAAAGTAACCTTCAGGGTTTTGTCAAATTTGAGTGAGCTATTAAGTTAAGAAGTAGGATGAGATAAAAATATTACGATGGAAAGGATTACAGTACTTCCAATTTTTCGCATTTGATATATCTTTAATGTTATTCCTTTTTTTTAGGAGATATTTTCGCAGAAGGCCAGCCGGTTTCATCAACTTCATGAATTGGATCAAGAAGAAGCATCTCTTTCATATCTGTATATTTGCGGAGCTCCGGTTTTTCATATTTTAGTTTTTCTTTTCCCTCATTAATTTCAAACTTGTCCGGGCTGATTTCGGAACTATTATCTTTCATTTCTTTATCTAATATAATTAATTCTTCTTTTTCTAACTCAACTAAGAATTGATTTAAGTCTTTCTTGATTTCTTCATTATTTCCTTTATACCCGGCTGTAATTTCAACAGTAATCCGGGATAAATTGAAATTCTTTTCCAGGCAGCACCATATATCTTTTCCTGCAGCATTCAGACTGTAATAGTTACCAGTATCAAAATTGATTATAATCACTTCTCCGTCAATCGTTTCATGAACTATTTTTGTCGTATTAATTATAAATCGATCATTCTGACTCATTTTTACCTCCGTTTATTTTTATTGAAATTTTTTGTCTTTACTGCGTAAGTATATTTTTACCAATATATTCAGCTATTAGCCGGTGGGTAAGGACATTTGGGTGTTTATCATAAGGACTAATGTCATATTTTAACCTGTTGTTTGGATAGTCAGGCAAAATATTACTTATTAGATGAACATTTATTCCTTTATCTATAAAATATCTATGCACCTTTGTCCACTCTAGAATTTCTTCTGGCTTTTCATCGGCCGGGAATCTGTTATCCCAAAATATTATATGAAACTTCCCGTAAGGGTACAATTTTTCAAAATTTTTCTTAGCAGAGAGTACTATAGCAATATATAAATCTATATCCCTCTCCCGATTTAAAAATCTTATATTGCCTAATAAGTCCCTATAAATTAAAGACTTGTTCAAATATTTTAGTATTATTTTAGGTAAAGATATATCATCAAAATTTCCAGCAAAAATGACTTCTTTATCCTTTCCAAGGACGTATCTGGGCCCATGGTAATCCCAATAAGATAATCCTGCCGAACGGTTTATATGATCAGGAATCGCTTGATAAATGGCATAAATATTTTCTTTATAGCTAACAACATTTTTCACTATATCATGTTCTAGCTGTGAAAGCATTTGATGTGGGCCGTAACCGCTTTGTGCAAAATTGTATATACGATATTTACCATTAGTTTTTACCCCGACCTGATATGGCATTGTTTCATTATCGTTTACACCAAAACCAAAAGTAAATGAGTCGCCGAAAAACAAAACACTTCCTTTACTATTTCTATCATTAAAAGGAGGACTTATTCTCAGTCCATTTTCATCAAAAGAATAATCAGCATTAAAGACAACTTTATCATTGTAAAATATATTATAATTTATTTTCCTTCCTTTGTTTGGAGCAAAGCCCAAAAATTTATCAACCTTGTAATATTCAGATGAGACTTCTCTTTTTAAATAAAATTCGCCGCTCTTAAATGAGAGATATGCCTCAAATACGGTAAGCGCAAAAACAACTGCTG
>CAYSGP010000292.1:0-3465 GCA_964430095.1 uncultured Ignavibacteriaceae bacterium | reverse complement strand
CGGATACTGGATACCGGATACCTGATGAGGGATGCCGGATTCCGGGTGCCTGACATTGATTCCGGATACCCAAGGTTTGATTCAAAAATCATCTAAACTTTTCTTAACTTTTAACTTTGAACTTTTAACTTTGAACTTTTTCCTTTTTCCTTTTGACTTTTTACTTTTGAGATTTGGCTAATGTCCGGCATATACAAGAACCTGTTTATATTTTTGATTCTTTCTAACTTTATATTCCCTCAGGAGAATTACGAAGTGACCGGAGTATCCGTTTCCGGAAATGAAACTATTGACGATGAAACAATTTTAAATACAATTGCTTCAACCAGCACCGGGTGGTTTTCAAAAAATATTCTGAGAGAAGACCCTTTTTTATTTAATTCCGAGATACTAAGCAGTGATATATCAAATATTGTTAAGCTGTATCAGCGCGAAGGATTCCTTTTTGTAAAAGTAAATGCAGAACAAATAACCGATGATGAGAATAAAAATATAGAAGTTGTATTCAGAATTGATGAGGGTCCTCCCGTAACAGTCAGTAATGTCAACATTAATCTAAATAATTCATTTGATGCCGGTAAAATAAATACTGATTCTTTGAAGTCGTTAGCATACAATAATTTAACCCTGACTGCCGGAAAAAGATTTCGTGATGAGGACATCAGAACAGACGAAACCATGATTACCGGCTACTATATAAATAACGGGTATCCGCATATAAAAATAAATTTTAATCTTAATGTCGACACGCTAAATTATCTTGTATCCGTAAATTGGTTTGTTGACCCCGGGGAATTATCAGCTTTTGGAAAGACTTCCGTCAGCGGCCTGGATTATTATCCTGAAAACTTTATCAGAGGCAAACTTAATTTTACAAAAGGGGAGGTTTACAATGCAGAGAAACTTGAAGAAACCCAGCTGAGGCTTTATGATCTGGGAATATTTTACAGCGTCAATTTTAATTCAATTTTAAATTCCGCTCCGCCAGAAGTTGTGCCGGTCCGGTTAAAGCTTACAGAAGCAAAAAGATTCAAAACTACGCTGGGTGTCGGCTATGGACGCGATGAAAAATTCAGAGCTGTCGTTGAATTTACTTTACTGGGTTTTTTAAAGGGACCCGGCAGAATAAATTTTGAAGCAAGAAAATCGGCAATTGAAGAATTCACTCTCAGGCTCGGATATATTCATCCCGAATTTTTATGGGAAAGAACTACATTAAGGCTGAATACTTTTTCTTCCAAAGTAAATGAAATTGCGTACGGGGAAAATTCCCTCGGATTTAATGTTGGAGCATTCAGGAGGTTTACAAAATTATTTCTGTCATCGGTTACCTATATCCTCGAAAACATTACTCTTGATGTGAATTCGATTGCAATTCAAGATGATACTTCTCTTGTTAAAGATAATTATAACAAGTCGGGTTTTGGTCTTATACTGCAGTTTTCGAGTGCTGAACCTTTCAGCTCCCCTGAAAAAGGTTTCACAATTTCTTTAAGCACAACGTATTCCGGAATCGGGCTGGGCAGTCCTTATAAATTCTTTAAATCAATAATTGATGTCAGGAAATACAGCCGGGTTTATGGTGAAATGGTAGCCGGGCTCCGGTTATCTGCCGGTTATCTGGAATCATTTAATGATCCTGAATTCATTCCAGTTGAAGAAAGATTTTATCTCGGCGGCAGTTCATCTGTCCGCGGATGGGAAAGGTTCATGCTCAGCCCGCTCGATGCAAACGGCAAGCCGAAAGGAGGCAGCAGTTTTCTCCAGGGAAATATTGAATTACGCCTGCCGTCTTTTGAAAAAATATACGGGGTTTTATTTCTGGATTTTGGGAATGTCTGGGAACCTTCGCTTACTTACAAAATTAATGAACTGCAGTATGCTGCCGGAGCAGGATTGAGATACGGTACTCCCATCGGACCAATAAGAATAGACGTTGCAACCCCGATTTTTAACGATAACAGGGAAATCCAGTTTTGGTTTAATATAGGTCATGCTTTTTAAATGAAAAGAATTTTTAAATATATCAGAAATATTTTAATCATTATAGCTTCATTGGCTGCTGCTCTTTTGCTCTTCACTCAGACAGGAATTTTTAAAGAGCTGCTTCGTGACTTTATCGTTGATGAATTAAATAAAAATATTAATGGTGAAATTTCTGTCGGAGAAATTTCTGGAAATTTATTTTCCAATGTTGAGATTGCGGAAATTTATCTTAAAGGAGATGAGCCTTTTGTTACTATAAAAAGGATAGATATTAACTACAATCTTTTTTCTTTAATCAGTGATAAGATTAATGTTCATTCCCTGGTAATAGATTCACTTGATATTAATCTTGTTCAATCAAAAGATTCAAGCTGGAATTTTTCTAAAATATTTAAAAGTTCTTCCGATACAGCAGCAGGTTCATTTAACTGGTCGGTGTTTTTAGATGAATTCAGGATAAATAATAGTGTGGTCAGAATATCAGCATTGGATAGTGCTTTGCTGATCCCGAAAAAAATTGAAAACATTAATTTATCAGTTTCAGGATTTTATACCGAAGAAGAAAGCAGACTGCAGCTCAAAACTTTAAGCTTTAATGCGTCTGATCCTGATGTAATTTTAAAAGATTTTCACTTTTCAGCAGCCGGCAGGAAAAATAAATTTAACATTAAAGACTTTTACCTGGAAACCGGGCTTAATAAAATTCACGGCGAAGGGAATATCGGTTCGGATTCTTTTGATGATTTTAATATTAAGATCAAAACTGACACGGTAAATTTATCCGAGTTCGGCAGTTTTATGGGTTTCCGGCTGAATAAAATTTATCCCTCTGTTCTTCTGGACATTAACAGGGAAAATGAAAATCTCTTTCTGCATGCAGTCCTTACGGAAAAAAAACAGAGGGCAGAAATAGAATTAAAGCTTGAAAGCACGGCTCCCATCAAAGGGACTGCTTCAATAAAAACAGAGAATCTGAATTTAACCGAATTACTGGAAGATAAATCTCTTACCGGTTTAATTAATGGCAGGATTAATCTTGAAGGATACTGGAATAATAATAATGACTGCCGGGTAAAATTTTCAGGATCTCTTTTTAATTCTGCCCTGCTTAAAAGAAGAATAACCAAATCAAGTATTTCTGCGGAATTAAATGACGGCAATCTGAGATCCGGTGTTAATATTGCCGGGGATTTCGGAATTATTGATGTAAAAGCTGAAGTTAGTAATATTTTCAGCAGGCCGGTCTACTCGTTCCATTCAACTTTGAACAGCGTCAATCTTGCACCAATCCTTTTAAATGATTCCCTGGATACAAATTTGAATTTAACAATTTACGGTGAAGGGGAAAGTTTTAATCCCGGAAATATGTTAAATGATATTAAAATATTCTCCAATCGTATTTCAACCATACGTGATTTCCGGGTTGATACATTAATGATTAAAGCAGGAATGGAACCCGGTTATTTCCGGCTGGACTCG
>CAYSGP010000291.1:0-9047 GCA_964430095.1 uncultured Ignavibacteriaceae bacterium | reverse complement strand
AGCACCGGTCCAAGCTCAGTAATAATTGCCCTGCTCGTTGAAGCGCCTAAAAACGAAAGAGGTGCAATACCTTTCAGTTGATATGCAGCCTGCCACGCTGCAACTGCACCTGTAAAAACTGCAATAATTAAAACCAGCGGGAGTGAATTTACACCTATATGCTCCATCTGGTAAAGAATGATTTTCCTGCTTTTCGGTATATAGGTAAAGCTTTTTATAACTCCTCCCAGCAGCTGAGCGATTTGCCCCAGCTCCTGGAAGAAATTAATTGTCGTCCTCCCGATCCTTCCGAAAAAACTTGCTAACAATTGTCACTAATTATTTTTGTTTAGATACTTAAATTTACTAAAAAAGACCAGGCAGATAAAAGAACATGCTGATTTATAATTAAAATTATTTATTAAAAGAATATTTAAAGAATTCCTCTATACCGTTTCTATCCGAAAGTAATTTGAACTGCTGTAATAATTTGAGAGCATCATAAAGGATCTATACATCAAAATGATACATGCTCATCATTCCAAAGACCTGCATACGGGATTAAAATCGTAAAATATTTCATGGAAATTACTTAATAAATTAAGTTGTTGGAAAGATTTGCAAGTATTATTAATTAAAAGATTTACAGCACACAAAAAACATTTTTGTAGCACATTAGTTGTTATAAGTTCTTTAGAGAAAACGAGGGCAACCTTCCGGTGATAATTTGAATAAAATACTGGAGCATATTCCTGCGGGAATAATCACTTTCAATGCTGATTGGAATATCACTTTCATAAATGATATTCTAATCAGACTGGGAGGTCTTTATAATTATGATTTTTCCACTCTGCAGGGTTCCAACGTCTTGTACAGGGAATTATTTCCCGAAAGATCTCTCCGAGAAGAGCTGCTTGCACTAACGAGCGGTTACTCTTTTGAAAAAGAAATTAAAAGCATTAAGGCTATAGACGGCGGAAAGATTTCGGTTTACGTAAAAGGTTCGCCGATGTTTGAGCTGGATAAATTTGCCGGCGGAGTTTTAATCGTCGAAGACCTCCAGATAAAACCTCTTAAAGAAAAATCATTAATTGCTGACTATGTAGATAAAATAATTCATAATGCGGGAGATTTATTCTTTGTTACCGATACCGGAGGAGTAATTAAATATTTTACCGGCAGAGGAATAAAAAATATTACAAGATCAGGCAAGGAATTATCAGGAGCTTCAATTGATACTTTGTTTTTAGGTAAAGATCAGGAGTTCAAATCCTTAATAAAAGATGTTAAGGAATCCGGAAACCCGGGGAAGCTAGAGGTACTCTGCGGCAACATGATTTATGAATGCTCCGTGGAACCGCTGATAAGCAGGTTCGGCGAGCTCCAGTTTCTTAGTTTTAAGCTTGATGATAAAACGGATGAAATTCTGAAGGATGAAAAATTGCAGAAAGCTATTGAAGAATTGAAGCATTACCAGGTGATAACCGAATCCGTCGTGGATGCGGTTTTTTCCGTTGACGACTCGGGAAACATTAATTTCTGGAATAGAGGATCCGAGAATCTTTTCGGATTCTCAAAGATTGAAATATTCGGAAAATCTATTGCGTACGTTATACCCGCCCTTAATAAAAATAATTTCTTCTATATTAAAGAGCGTTTAACTGATCAGCAGGAATTCAAAGAAGAAGTAATTTTTATTGACAGGACCGGCAAGAAAAAGATCATCGACGCAAAATTCAATTTAAATGAAAACGGCAACATCGTAGTCTTCTGCACCGATATTACTAAAAAGGCTGATGAGCATAGCAGCTTAAAAGCGGCAGAAGAAAAGTTCAGGGAGATCGTGACTTATTCACCGGAAATGATCTGCGTATTGAACCCTGACGGGAATTTTTTGTTCGCTAATCCTAATTTTCTGGAAGCTTTAAATTACAAAGAGAATGACCTCCTGAATAAGAATATAAGAGATATAATTGATACATATTACCTTGCCAAAGCATCAATATCCAAGGAATTTAATTTTTCATTCTCAAGGATAACCCGCAGCAAAAGAATAGAGCTGCCGGTTATTTCAAAAGACGGCCGCAAGCTGATTTTCCAGGCAAGCTTTTCCCCGGTATTTTTTCAAGGTGAAGATAAAGTCAAGCAGATAAACTGCTCTTTCACCGATGAAACCGAAAAAAACAGGATCGGGAAAGAAACTTCTCTATACAAGAATGTTTTTTATGCGGCATACGACGGAATAGCAATTGAATTTCAGAATAAAATTATTAAATGCAATGATCATTTTGCTGAAATTTTCGGCACCGTAAATTGCTCGGAAATTGAAGGAAAAGATCTGATGGATCTGGTTGCTTCTGCAGACAGGGTACATTTTTTTGATTGTTTTAATAAAGCCATTTCTTCGAAAAGAATAAAGTGTGAATTTACGGCAAAGAAGATAGACGGCACGGCGTTCTCTGCTTCTATTTCCGCTTCACACTTCAAATTCGAAGAGCATTATTATACAGTAATTTTAATCAGAGATATAACCGAAAGGAAACTGGTGCAGCAATCAATTAAAGAGTCTGAAGAAAAATACAGGAACATCTCGGAGAATATTGATGATTGTCTCTATACTTTCGAGAAATCAAACAATTTTCTCAACCCGGTTTTTTGCACCGCTTCTATCGAAAAAATAACCGGGTACAGCAGTCTGGATTTCCTTGCCGACAGAAAAATGTTCCTTAAATTAATCCATCCGGATGACGTTCATTTCTTTAAGGAAAGGGTGAAAGGTATTTTTAAATACAAAACCAGGATGTCCGAAGAGTTCGAGATCAGGATTATCAATAAGCAGGGAAATACCGTCTGGGTGAGAAATAAAATAAATCTTGTCAGAAATTCCGAGGGAAAAATAGAAAAAATTTACGGACTCGCGAGCGATATATCTTTACGGAAAAAAACAGAAGAGGAGCTGAAGCAGATAACCGAAAATTTAGTGAAGCTGAATGAAACTAAAGACCGCTTCCTTTCTATTGTTTCCCATGATTTAAAAACACCCTTCAGCTCCATACTCGGCTTTACTGATCTGCTGCTTAATGATGAAGGACTTTCCTAGGTTGAAAGAAAACAGTATATAAAATTCATACAGGAATCTTCAAGCTCCATGCTTGCGCTGGTAAATTCCCTCCTCGATTGGAACAGGCTGCAGACCGGCAGAATCAAGTTTGAACCGGAAAAAATTGAAGTTCAAAAAATTATTGAAAAGTGCTTCAATACAGTCGTTGGAACCGCGATTAAGAAAAAAATAAAGCTGGTCTCAAACATTGAAGATAACCTCTATATTTTTGCGGACAAGCAGCTTACAATTCAAGTCTTCAACAATTTAATTTCAAATGCCGTCAAGTTTACTAACGAGGGTGGAGTAATTACTGTTTCAGGTTCGCCCGCTAAAAAAGCAAGGTTCTTCGAATTTTCGGTTAAGGATACAGGGATTGGCATTAAAGAAGAAAACCAGAAAAAGCTATTCGGAATAGATGCCAAATTCAGTACTGAAGGAACTGCCGGTGAAAAAGGCACCGGACTAGGATTATCTTTGGTGAAAGAAATTGTTGAGAAGCACGGCGGTACGATCCGGGTGGAAAGTGAATACGGAAAAGGATCAGATTTCAGATTTACTCTTCCGGTTGCCTCTGCCAACATACTGCTTGTAGATGACAGTAAAACCGACCGCCTCCTTTACTCAAAAATTCTAAGGACAATTACTCCCGACTATTCAATTGAAACAGCTTCGAACGGGAAAGAAGCCCTCAGTCTGATCTCGCAGTCTGCACCGGCGCTGGTTATAACCGATCATCATATGCCGCTGCTTAACGGCTTTGCGTTAGTAAAAGAATTGAAGAAATCTCTGATTAAATCCAAACCGCCGGTGATTGTGCTGAGCAGCGATCTCGACATGAACCTTGTGGATCAATATAATTTAGCGGGAGTTGAATATGTTTTTCACAAGCCGGTAAACCTTTCCGATTTTAAGCTGGCTGTGGAAAAATCACTTAAAAAAGGATTGGAAAATTAATCTCTCTTTAAAAATAATTTTTATTTTAATACCGGAAGATTAACCGTAAAACATGCTCCTGGATTTTCTGCCGTGCCTATTTCGGAAGGGCTTTGAACAGATATTTTTCCGCCGTGTTTTTCTATAATCTGCTTGACGAAAGAAAGCCCTAATCCTGCTCCCTCAAATCCAAGCTTCTTAATGTTCGATGCGCGGTAAAAATCGGTAAAGATTTTATCAAGCTCCTCATGAGGAATTCCCACTCCGCTGTCGCATATTTTAATAATGTTCTCTTTATAATTATCATCTAAAATTATTTTAACCATACCGCCGCTGCCGGTATATTTAATAGCGTTCGCCGTTATATTTGAAAGAGCTAATTCCAGAAGAAATCTATCGCCGGATACTTTTCTTATACCGGGGTTATTTTTCATAATCTCTAAATTTATCTTTTTAATATCAGCATTTATTTTCTGCTTCTCAAATACATTACAGATGGTCTCTGAAATATCGACTTCTTCAAATGCTATTTCGTCCAGCAGACGGAGTTTAGATATTCTGAGCACATCATTAATCATTTTTATTGCTTCTTCCGAACGCTGGCTGGCCCGGTTCAGCTTTTCTTCAACTTTTTCGTTCAATGGTCCTAGAAATTTTTGCAGGATTAGATTCAGATAAGATTGAACGGCTGCGAGCGGAGTTTTCAGCTCGTGCACAATCCCGATAATATATTTCTGTTTTTCAATTTCCGCTGCATTTAGTTTATCGAGCGCAGCCAGCAGATCCTGCTCCATTCTGTAAAGCTGTTTAACGATTTTATTTGCAATCATTACGCTGATAAGCATTACGAATGCAAATATGGTCAGGAAAGTAAAGCAGTAATCGAGGTTATTATAAAGAGAAAAATTAAGCAGACCTTCCACCTCATGATGATTCAGAACCCCATAATATTCCAAAAATATTAATGCACTGAATGCTACAATGATATAAACTGCAATGGAATAAATTACGAATCCCGGAAGTATGAGACTTCCGATGATCATGTGGAATATAAAAAGCATATAGAGAGGACTTTCGATCCCTCCCGTATAATAAACAAGGGTTAAAAGTGAAGTAAAATCAAGGACCATCTGAAGCAAAGAGAGATGGAGAGGATTAAATTTTGTTTCCTCAGGTTTTATAAATCTCCCGATGTAATGAAGAATAATATTATAAAAGAAAATGGAAAGAGTGATTATTGTTATGGCAAGGATCTGCTCACCAGTCAGCTTAATCCTGAGCAGAAGTTCAGCACTCAGCAGGAATATGATCAGCATTCCTGAGGCACCGTAACGGAGCTTAATGAACCAGAGATTCCTTTCCTTTAAAGTATCCCAAAACTCGCTGTAATTGCGCGCCCATGAAGGAATCAATGAGATCATCTTTCTCCTTTAATAATATCCCGGGAATCTGAAGGGGCAATCATATGCTTTATATTAATTTCCGTTCTTCGATGAAAATTAAAAGAGACGCAAAACCGAGAAATCCCAAAGATATATGATTATGCGTCTCTTTTTTAATTACGAGATAAACCTTCCCCTTTTGGTATAATGAGTATGAAGAAGCTTGTGCGACAATTTTCCGCACGGACCTTCAGTCAGGAATTTCTCATAAATATATTTTATATATGGATTTTCATGTGATTTTCTTATGGGCAGCGATTCTTCCTCGGCATAAATAGCTTGTGCCCGTTTCTTTCTAATCTCTTCCGAAGTCGGGATAGGCTGCCCTCCGCCTCCTAAACAACCGCCCGGGCAAGCCATAATCTCGACAAAATGGACATCATCGAGTTCACCTTTTTTCAGCATCTCCATAACTTTCCCGGCGTTAGCAGTACCGTGCGCCACAAGGAACTTAACTTCAACGCCTTCCAGGAATTTATAATCCGGCAGACATTTTTCCAGTTTAACGGATGCCTGCTTAATTCCTTCAAAACCGCGGCAGGGTTCAATCCTCAGATGATCAAACGGGACTTCCCTTCCTGTAACAAGCTCATAAACCGTACGCAATGCCGCTTCCATTACACCGCCTGTAGCGCCGAAAATTAATCCTGCACCCGATGCATCTCCGAACGGCTCATCGAAGTGACTCTTTGGCATTTCCGGCAGATAGATACCCGCTTCTTTAATCATCTTTGCCATTTCTCTGGTAGTCAAGCCATAATCAACATCTTTAAATCCTGATGCATTCATTTCCGGACGGTTGCATTCAAACTTCTTTGCCGAACAAGGCATTAGAGCTATAGTTACAATATCCGCAGGATCTATTTTTGCTTCTTTGGCATAAAAAGTTTTGATCACTGCACCGAACATCTGCTGCGGTGATTTTGCAGTCGACAAATAATCCAGATATTCCGGATAAAAATGTTCAATAAATTTTATCCAGCCGGGCGAGCATGAAGTAAATTGAGGAAGCTTCACCGATTTATCCTTATCCACCAATGCTTTTTTTAGTCTAGTAAGAAGTTCGGTTCCTTCTTCAATGATAGTCAGATCAGCAGTGAAGTTAGTATCAAAGACTCTGTCGAATCCTATTCTTCTTAAAGCAGTATTCAATTCCAAAGTAAAAGATTTACCCGGTTCGATACCGAATTCTTCACCGATTGCTGCACGAGGAGAAGGAGCGGTTTGTATTACAACATGTTTTTTGGGATCATCAATTGCACTCCATATTTCATCGGATGGGTCGTTAGCACGTAAAGCTCCCGTGGGGCATCTGTTTATACATTGCCCGCAGTTAATGCAGATAACTTCTGCTAAAGGTTTATCCAGGAAAGTTCCTACATGAGTATCATGCCCTCTGTTTATAGCTTCCAATACTCCGACTTCCTGGAGATCTATGCATGTCCTTACACATCTTTTGCATAAAACACACTTGTTCATATCCCGTATTACGGAAGCGGATGATTTATCTATCTTATACCTCGGCTGAGTAATATGTCCGAATGTATAATCATCGACTCCGTATTCTTTAGCAAGCGTCTGGAGTTCACAGTTTTCATTCCTGAAGCAGGAATAACATTCGCCGTAATGTTCGCTTAGAAGAAGATCTATAATATTTCTTCTTGCTTTTCTAACCATTGATGTCGAAGTATGAATTTTAATCGGGGTTGTTATAGGATAAGTGCATGATGTCTGAAGAGTCCGCATCCCTTCAACTTCCACTACACAAATTCTGCATACGCCTGCAACACACAAATCATCATGATTGCATAAAGTAGGAATATGTATCTGGTTATCCCTGCAGGCTTCCAAAATTGTTGTACCTAACGGGACAGACACTTTTTTCTCATTTATCTGAATGCTTATCATTCCTCCGATTGTCGAAGTATTAGCCGGTTTTTCAACTTTGAACGGCTGCTGACTTGTCGGTACTCTGGATTCTTTTTTATTCATTTTTGCCTCCATGCCCGTTAGTATGGAAAATTTCATCTTTAAAGTTTTCTAGAATTGATATAAAAGAATTAGGGCTCGATTGTCCCAATCCGCATTTTGAAGCTACCTGCATTGTTCTTCCAAGATCTTTCAGGGTATTGAGGTATGCATAGGAAAATTCTCCCTTTTCAATTTTTTCCACACCTTCGAGCAGTTTTGTATTTCCTATTCTGCAGGGAGTGCATTGTCCGCAAGATTCCTCAACAAAGAATTCCATGAAATTCTTCAGGACCTTCAGCATGCTTCTGCTTTCATTAAATATTATTATTGAACCTCCCGTAGGAAGATCTTCATACCCGAACTTCCTGTTGAATTGCGATTTTGGAAGGCATGTTCCCGATGCACCGCCGACCTGAACAGCCTTAGTATTTTTCGCTTCAACAAGCTCCAGCAGCTGTGCAACAGATATTCCCCATGGCAATTCATAGACACCAGGTTTTTCGCAGTCGCCGGAGACGGAAAATAATTTTGTACCGGCAGATTTCTCTGTTCCGAATTTTTTATATGAGTCTGCTCCTTTTATAAGGATATGAGGAACTGCTGAAAGAGTCTCAACATTATTTACAACCGTAGGATAGCCCATGTACCCTGTATCTACAGGATACGGAGGACGGTTTCTCGGTTCGCCTCTATGTCCCTCGAGCGATTCAATAAGCGCAGTTTCTTCGCCGCAGACATAAGCACCCGAACCGAGCCGGATGCTGATATCAAAATCGAAACCTTCTTTTTCCAGAATGCTTTTTCCAAGAAGGTTGTTTTCTCTCATCTTTATTAAATGTTCCTCTAATCCTTCCAGTAAATATTCATATTCACCGCGAAGGTAGACTATTCCGGTTTGGGCGCCTATTGTAAATCCGGCTATCACCATTCCGTCAAATATCAATTCGGGAAATTCCTGCAGAAGCACTCTATCTTTAAATGTACCGGGTTCTCCTTCATCAGCATTGCATACAATAAATTTTTTATCTGCAACTGCCGCAGCTGTAAGCATCCACTTTGTTGAAATCGGGAAACCCGCCCCGCCTCTCCCTTTTAATCCTGAAGATTTTAATTCAAAAAGAATATTTTCTCTTCCGAGTGATAAAGCTTTTTTAATTCCTTCTCCCTCAGAATATGGAGAAAAGATTACCTGGCCTGATCTTTTAGTTTTTATATTAGTTTTCATTGTCATACTCCTACTTCAGCTCATTTAAGAGATTGACTGCAGTTTCAGGATCCAGCTTTGTATAAACTTTTTCATTAATAATCATTGCAGGTCCGCAGTCGCACTGCCCGAGACAGCTTGTATATTCAAGTGAGATGCGGTTGTCTTTCGTAGTTTCATTAAAAGAGATGCCTAATTCTCTTTTAATAGTGGTTTCGACATTATCTTTTCCTGCCATGTCACAACTTATCGTTTTACAAAGCTTTACAATGTTTCTTCCCTGCGGCTTGGAATGCAGAAAAGAGTAGAAAGAAATTACACTGTTCACCTCGACGGGATGAATATTCATTAATCTTGCAACTTCCTGCTGCGCGAAATCGGAAATATATTTATGCTTTCTCTGTATATCCTGGAG
>CAYSGP010000290.1:0-3625 GCA_964430095.1 uncultured Ignavibacteriaceae bacterium | reverse complement strand
TCTTCCAGCACTTTTACCGTTGATTCCAGTGTTATTATCTTCAGCTGCGCCTGGGCTAAGGCTGACTCAAGTGCTTTCTTCTGCTTCTCCAGTTCCTTGATTTTACTTACTTCATCTTTCATTTCTATGTGGATAACTTTGTTTAGTAAATGTGTTTTTCCTAATCTTTTCATCCATTCTTGGATTGTTCCTCCTCCACGTATATCATACAACTTTTTGGCTTCCGCTATTCCTCCCAATTTACCATTTTCTATCTCAGATACAACTTTTTGCCTGAATGCTATACTATATCGAAAGAATTTTCTTTGTTTTTTCATTTCTTCTTGTCCTTCCTTTAGGTTTATTTTTGTCAACCTATTTCAGGACAAGACATTACCTTCCAGCATCCGGCATCCAGTATCCAGAATCCGCTATATGTTTCAATTATCTCAAACTAATGCTATATTTTGCAATAAATTTTAACCATAACCTGAGAAGAGGAAATAAAATGTTATTTATCGTTGCTCTTTTAGCCGCCGTAGTTGCAGCAATAGTTTATCGGAATGCAAAGAAAAGATTCAACAAATCGGAAGCTACCTTTGCTTTAACCGGATTAGTTGTCGCGGGAATAATTACTTTAATGCAGTTCTGGACTATTATCCCTGCCGGTCATGTGGGTGTTATTGATTTCTTCGGTAACGTAAGCGACAATACGCTGTACCCCGGAGTTAATTTCGTAAACCCGATGGCGAATGTTGTTAAATTTGATGCAAGAACCCAGGAAGTAAAAGAAACCATGAATGTTCCTTCGAAAGAAGGACTGAGTGTAGAGCTGGAAATCAGTATTCTTTTTCACTTAAGCTTAGAAAATGCAAATAAGATATATAAAACCGTCGGTGAAAATTATGTTGAAAAAATTTTAATACCTCAATTCAGGTCTGTCGTCAGAGGAGTTACTTCCAGCTATGATGCAAGGGCTTTATATACGGCAGAAAGAGAATTGCTGTCCAAAAAGATAGAAACCGATCTTGATAAACTAGTGGAACCAAGAGGGATTGCAATTGAGGCTGCTCCTTTAAGACAAATAATACTTCCCCCCGGATTGACAGCATCTATAGAAGAGAAATTGAAAGCAGAACAGGAAAGCCAAAGAATGCAGTTCATACTTCAAAGAGAAACTCAAGAAGCTGATAGGAAAAGGATTGAAGCAAAAGGCATTGCCGATTTCCAGGATATAGTCTCCAAAGGAATAAGCGAACAGCTCCTTAAATGGAAGGGAATTGAGGCAACCGAAAAATTGGCTAATTCCTCAAATACAAAAATAGTGGTAATTGGCTCGGGTAAAGATGGACTGCCGCTGATATTGGGAGGGAATTGAGAGGGAGAAAGGTATAGGGGTATAGTGTTTAATCAATAATGATCTTGGTTTCATTAATAATGATGTGCAATTGGGAGTGGGAAGAATAATTGAAGAAGCAAAAGTAAATTTGAATGGGTATATCAATTTTATAAAAAGCAAACTTAAATAAGCTCTCAACCCATATGTCTTTATACCTAAATACCTCTATTCCTATATACCCTTATACCAAACGGTGTTCAACATGAATAACCTTAAACCAATCTGTGCCTGGCCCACAAGCGATCCACTGCTGATGAAATACCACAACAAAGAATGGGGTGTGCCTGTTCATAACGACAGAAAGCTCTTTGAATTTCTTGTGCTCGAAGGATTCCAGGCCGGACTAAGCTGGCTTACAATTATGAGAAAAAGAGAAAACTTCCGGAAGGCTTTCGATAATTTTGATTTCAATAAGATTGCAAAATATGATAAAAGAAAAATTAATTCTTTAATGAAAGACAGCGGAATTATCCGCAACTCGCTTAAAATTAAAAGTGCCGTTGAGAATGCAAAAGCCTTTCTTAAGGTAAGAGAAGAATTCGGAACATTTGATAAATATATCTGGAGTTTTACAAACGGAAAGCCGATCCACAATAATTTTTCATCTCTTAAAGAGATTCCGGCTAAAACAGAACTTTCTGATTTAATCAGCAAGGATTTAAAGAAAAGAGGTTTTAAATTTGTGGGCTCTACTATTGTGTATGCCCATATGCAGGCAACCGGGATGGTTAATGATCATATAAAGGAATGTTTCAGGTATAAAGAACTTTTAGATAAGAATAGCTAAACACAATTCATAATTTCATTATTCCTTAATGAATAATAGAAATTGACAGCAAAAGAGTTTCTAAATAATTTGGCAAATGGTAAAATTGATGTAATTCAATTTCTCCTTGATAAATTTAAAGAGCTAAAAATAGACTATTGTGTAATCGGCGGTTTGGGAGTTAATGCATATGCCGAGCCTGTTGCAAGTCTTGATATTGTTCTAGTTCTGGCAGTTAATGATATTGAAAAATTCCTTAAAGAGATTAAAAAAAATTATAAGGTTTCAAAATTTCCTCACCGTATAAATCTAGTACACCCAGATTCAGACCTGCGAATCCAGATAAAGGCAGATTTAAGATACCAGTCATTTATAGCTAATGCACTTCTAAAAAAAGTTTTAGGTTATAATATGAAAATAGCCTCTATAAAGGATGTATTAAAAGGAAAAATTTGGGCTTATTCGGATAAAGAAAGACGTAAGAGCAAGCGGCAGAAAAACTTAGCCGAGATTTATCGGCTTGTCGAAACACATCCTTCTTTGTTAAATCTAATACCTAATGAAATTAGGTCAATAATAGAAAGTTAAAGGATATATTTTTAATCTGACTTGCGAGTCATTTATTCCTTGATAACAGGGAATAAATTCTTTAATTTTCAATCCTTATAATTATCAAACGAAAATGAATTCTTTTATAGATTTATTAAATATTTTGCTTCCCTTCTTATATGCCCTGACGTTTACTATTTACTCATACAATTTTATGAAGGGAGATAAAATTTTAATTAATTCAAAAAGATTGTTCCTATTTATAACTCTTCTTCTTCATTCAATTTATTTAATACTAAGGGTGATCGCTTTTGATCATCCGCCTATTACAAATGTATTTGAAATTTTTACCGTTTTAGCTTTCTCGGTTTGTTTTGCTTATTTCATTCTGGAACTCCATACCGATATCCGGGGAACAGGGCCCTTTATAATTATAATCTCCCTGATTTTTCAAATTATTTCCAGTCTCTTTATTGAAGATTTAGTAGAAGTAAAAGAAGTTCTGAGAAGCAATCTTTTGGGACTTCATGTTTTCAGTGCATTGATAGGATATGCAGGAATTACGATGTCTGCTATTTACGGACTTCTTTATTTAATCCTTTATAAAGAAATTAAGCTCAATAAATTCGGACTGATTTTTAACCGGCTGCCGAACCTGGAAATTCTTGAAAGACTAAGTTTTTATTCGGCTATAATCGGTTTTGTACTCCTTTCTATTGCAATACTAATCGGGATAATCTGGCTTCCGACGGCATTCCCCAATTTCTCCTATATTGATCCGAAATTAATCGGAACATTTTTAGTTTGGATTTTATACGGGATAGGAATTCTAAGCAAAGTATTCGGTAAATGGCAGGGGAAAAGAGTGGTAGTTTTTTCGATTGTCGGATTTGTTATTGCTATACTCTCCACTACTTTAAGTAATTTTTTAG
>CAYSGP010000289.1:0-4727 GCA_964430095.1 uncultured Ignavibacteriaceae bacterium | reverse complement strand
AATGCGCCTTTCTTTGAAGATGCAGCCGGGGAAATATGCAGATTTATTTCCGATTCTGTTTTAACTGCACACAATATTTCATTTGATAAAAGTTTTTTACGAAGAGAATTAGCGTTCAGCGGCCTTGAGCTTTCCGAATTTCTCCCTGATCAATCAGGGGCTTTTTTGTGCACGCTGCGCTTGGCAAAAAGATTATATCCGAAACTGAGAAGCTGTTCGCTGAGCTCGGTAGGCAGGCATCTGAGACTGAAAAACAAGTGCCCGCACAGAGCTCTTCCCGATGCAGAAGTTACTGCACTGATTTTAATAAAGATGATCAAGCAGATGATCAAAAAAGAGAAGATCAGTACCGTCGGTGAATTAATTAATTTCCAGTTCATTCCGCAGGTTAAGGAAGAGAGAGACCTGCAATTAGGCAAGGAGCTGGGGAAAGATATAGCCGGTCTCCCGGATGCACCCGGAATATATTATTTCCTTAACTCCAGGAACGAAATAATTTATGTAGGAAAAGCTAAATCTTTAAAGGACCGAATTAAATCTTACTTTTCCGTAACCGCTCCAAGAAAAGCAAAAAAGATTATACGGCAGGCCGTACACCTGAAAATAGAAATAACAAATTCCGAATTAACCGCACTTCTTTTTGAATCCGAATCGATTAAAAAATTAAATCCAAAACATAATGTAATGCTGAAACATTATGGGAACAGTTACTTTTTAAAGATTACAACTTCTCATGAATTCCCCGCTTTAGATGTAAGCAACTATTTTGATTTCGACGGAAACGATTACTTCGGCTTATTCGTAACTAAGAAGAAAGCATTGGAATTATGGGAAATGGCAGCGCGGACTTTTTCTCTCCGAGAATGCACTGATGAAGAATTTTTGAAAGGAAGGGGGTGTTTTCTATCTGAAATTGAGAGATGCACAGCTCCCTGCTTAAATAAAGACAAGCAGGTTTATTCGGAAGAGCTTGAGAAAGTCTACCAATTTTTATACGGTAAAAATCAGTATGCATTGAACAGGTTGATAAATAAGATGAAGGATTATTCGGATAAACTGAAATATGAAAAAGCGGCAGAAGTAAAATCATTAATCGATCTTATACTTTCCCAGACTCATAAATCTTCGCTCCTGGCAGAGCCTGTTAATTCTGCAAAGGTTTTGTTTGAAATAAACGACGGCTTCAGGAAAGATTATGTGTTAATGATTGAGGGAAAGATTTATATTAAAAGGCAGGCATTGAAAGAAAAAGATGACTTTGAAACCGCAATTGACGATTATTTTGAAAATGCAATTAAATTTAACGACCTCCCGGATGAGAAAGACCTGGAGAAAATGAAAATAACTCTAAATTGGTTTGTGAAAAACCGGAATAAAGTACGCGCTTTTTATTTAAAGAATTATAATAACAAAAAAGATTTGTATTCACATCTGACCAATTACAGCGGACGACAGCATTTACCGGTTGAGTCAATCTTTGATATAAAAAATCTGATTAAGGAAGAAAAAGCAGAGCTATTGGAAGTAGACGGATGAATTTCGGATTTCGGATTGCGGATTTCGAATTTGAGGATTGAAGAAAGAATTTTACTAAAATATTAATTTATTTTTTATTCAAGGGGGAATATGAATTCTGAAGAATTAAAGGAGAGAACAAAAATATTTGGATTAAGAGTAATAAAGTTATATGAAGAAATTTCGAAGACCAGAAAAGGAGAAATTTTAGGTAATCAATTATTAAGGGCCGCAACTTCAGTAGGGGCAAATTACAGAGCTGCCTGCAGATCAAAATCAAATGCCGATTTTATTTATAAAATACAAGTTGTTGAAGAAGAAGCTGACGAATCTGCCTTCTGGCTTGAAATGATTTCCGAATCAAATATTATCAAAAGAAATAGATTGGATGCCTTATTACAAGAAGCAAATGAATTAACTGCAATATTTACATCATCAAGTAAAACAGCTAAGAAGAAACAAATAGGAATTTCGGATTGCGGATTTCCCGCGCAGCGGGACAGGATTTCGAATTTGAGGACTGAAGAAAGAATTTTACTAAAATATTATTTCATTTTTTCTATTTAAGGCGAGGAATATGAATTCTGAAGAAGTGACTATGGTTTTTAATCCGCAATTCGAAATTCGAAATCCGAAATTAACTTTAATCCGAAATTCGAAATTAAACCAATTTGGAGGAATCAATGGATCTGCGCTACCCAATCGGGCCTTTTAAATTCGAAGGGCCTTTAAATGAAAACCAAAGGAAAAAAATAATCGATGAAATTGAAGAAGCGCCTTTTAAACTGAGAGAAGCGGTAAAGGGGTTATCCGAAGAACAGCTCAATACACCGTACAGGCCTGAAGGCTGGACGGTAAAACAGGTGGTTCATCATGTCCCGGACAGCCATTTAAATGCTTACATCCGCTACAAACTGGCCTTAACCGAGAACCAGCCGACGATAAAACCGTATGAGCAGGCGCTGTGGGCTGAACTTTATGATACTAAAAATACTCCGGTTGAAATTTCTTTAACACTCCTTGAAATGCTCCATAAACGCTGGGTGATACTGCTGAGATCTATGACCGAAAATGATTTTAAAAAAACATTTAATCATCCGGAGCAGGGATTGGTAAACCTTGAAAGAACATTAAGCTTGTATGCATGGCACGGGAAGCATCACGTTGCGCATATTAATTCGCTGAGGGAAAAGATGGGATGGTGATACCCTATTAATCTTCTACATTAAGGCTGCAATTATCCGCCGGCCTAAACAAGTAGGCAGTAGGTAATAAGCAGTAAGCAAATTTTTAATAAATTATAAAAATCTTAGTAGAAGCAGAAAATTTCTTTAGACTTTACAGCTGACTATGAACTAGGCGCCCACTTTTTTAAAAACGCAAATACCTTGTCCTTATCATGACCTCTTCCCTTCTCAAGTTCTGAGGTATCCTGTGAGTACAGGAACTTCCCGTTTTTGTCAAGGACAAATAAATGAGGATACCCCGGAATCTTAGGAAATTTAGAAAGAAATTCCTCATTCTCATTTTCTTTGCTGTAATTAATTTTAAGTACTACAAAATTTTTCGTCATAAATTCAGATACATCTTTGTTCTCTTCAAAAAATTTATCCAGATAATGACACCAAATACACCATTCTCCTCCCACATCCAGCAGTATTCTTTTGTCTGTTCTTTTCGCTTCTTCAATTGCTTTATTTAAATCTTTTTCCGGATCCCTGGACGGATCAAATTTCTCTGCTGAAGTATATTTGTCGGAATCCGCTGTGCCGGTTTGCGCATTAATAAAATGACTCAGAATCAATACCATGAATATTGAAACTACAGTTTTCATATCCTCGCTTCACAATTGTTAATAGATGTTGGCTGCTAAACTAAGTTATCTGTTCTTAAAAGAAAATGTAATAATTCTTTACTGTCATTTTAAAAGGATTTAATGAAAATCTGTATTTTAATATAGATATTGAGCAGATTAACCATCTATTTTCTATTTTAGGATTGATAATTTTTCGGTTGAAGGTTTATTTGGGTAAAAGAATTAAAGCAATTGATGATATACTAGGGAATAAAACCTCCGGCTCTATGGATTTAGCAGAACAGCTGAATAAATTTATGGCTGAAAATACCTCGAATCCTGATGCTGTAAGGAAAGCTATTCAAGAGGTAAAGAAAAGCGGGTCTTCATTTCAAGCAGTTAATACTTACCTAAAAGAATTAAAAAGAATTCTCAAATCCGGGGATGAAACTAACCTGAAGAGTTTTTTTAAAATCTACAGGCAAAATTCCATAACCAAATACAAAAAGATTTACGATAACGCAAAAAATCTGCTGAGGAATAAAAACTTGGTGCTTACAATTTCCAACAGCCGGACGGTTCTGGAATTCATGAAATTATGGCATCGGGAGAATAAAAATCTTCAAGTTATAATATCAGAATCAAGACCAATGAATGAAGGGCGTATATTAGCAAAATCTCTTCTGCAGGAAGGGATAAAAGTAATATTCATTACTGATTTCAATATTTCAAAGCATATCTCACAAGCAGATGCTGTCATTACCGGTGCAGATTTTATTCTTAAGAACGGTGATGCAGTAAACAAAACCGGAAGCCGGACTGCGGCAATAATCTGCAAATTTTATAAAAAACCTTTTTATGTTCTGGCAAGTTCGGATAAGTTCTCAAACAGGAATTCTTACAAACCTCACGCAGAAAATCCCAATGAAGTTTGGAAGTACATGCATAAAAATCTGAAAATAATTAACAATTATTTTGAAGTTATTGAGAAGAAATTAATAACTAAAATTATTTCAGAGGAGAAATAGATGAATCTGAATAAAATGAAAACCCTGCTGAAAAGCATTTCACATCCATTAATATTTTGGATTCTATTAATTTCATCCGCCGCTTCTCAAGAAAAGAACCTGCCTTTAAAAGAAATAATTTTAGAGCCTCAAAAATTTTTACCGCAGACACTTCAACAGCTGCAGTGGATCGGCAGCAGCAATTTTTATTCTTATTCATTTAATGATACTCTTTTCATCAAATCTGCGGGAAACAGCGATTCTAAAATAATTTTATTATCCCAAATAAATCAGCTGCTTAAGAAAAATAAAATGAACTCCCTATTTGTATTTCCTGAAATAATATGGATTGATCAAAATTCATTTAAATTCTGGAACGGCAATTTTCTTTTAAATTTTGAGCTGGATAA
>CAYSGP010000288.1:0-3755 GCA_964430095.1 uncultured Ignavibacteriaceae bacterium | reverse complement strand
TGCCTACATAGATCCCGATCCGAATACCAAAAAAAGCACAATTGCTACGGATAAAGGAGAAAGCATTGCTTATATAGACGATTTTGAAGGTACAAAGCGTATAATTCCTATTGGTGTTTCTTATGCAGGCTGGAGAGATTTAAGTCCACCTGTTAATCTGCCTACTCTGCCTGGTTCAGAGCCTGCTGAAATGATGCCGCATAAAGCAAAAAGTTTTTGGTATTCTGCTAGCCCTTCCGGCGTTACGGTAGAACATATATGGGGAGACAGAAAGAAAGTAGCCAGATCGGATCAGGATGTACCGGTAATGGATTATAATTTTTGGCCGGATACAGCAGGTACATTTAATTATGCTCCTAATCTAAATGAAAGAGAGAAAAACTGGGGCGGGGTAATGAAACTACTTTCTTCAACAGCAAATAACCTTGTTGAAGAGAATATAGAATTTATAGAGTTCTGGCTGAATGTTGATCAGGCTCCGGCGGATGCCAAATTATATATCGACCTTGGAAGAATTAGTGAGGACATTATACCGAATGACAGCCTTGATACTGAAGATAAAGATGGGAATGATGTAATGGATCTTGAGGGGAAAGAAGATGTGGGAATTGACGGATTGACCGATGAGCAGGAGAGAATAAAATATCCCAATGCACCAAACAGAAACGATCCGAGCGGCGACAAATTCACTTTTGCGGGAGGTTCCAGTTTACCTGCTGAATCCTATTTTAGTATAAATGGTACGGAGGGAAATACTTTTTCTAGTGATATCGGCAGATTTCCGGATACCGAAGATTTAAATAAAAATGGCAATATAAGTCTTGTGAATAACTTTTTCAGGTATGAAGTTTCTTTGAACCCGGTAAATAATCCCTTTATTACCGGCGGCGGGGATCAATCAGGTCCTAAATGGTACTTATTTAGAATCCCCCTGAAAGATACATCGGCAAAAGTAGGCGATCCGACTCTATCAAATGTTGAAGCCATCAGGATGTTTATGACCAATGTTAACACCCGAGTTCGTTTAAGATTTGCTGAATTTGACTTGGTTGGGAACCAGTGGCAGAAAGTGCTGCCGGAAGATACTACACTCTCCGTTTCCGTCATCAGTTATGAAGATAATCCCGGCTATCATATACCCCCGGGTGTTTCGCAGGAAAAGGATCGGACAAACCCTAACGAAGAAGTTTTCAGGAATGAGCAGTCTTTGAATCTGATCATTAATGATTTAAAGGACGGCGAATACCGGGAAGCAGTTAAATATTTGTACCGGCCTTTAGACATTTTTAATTATTCGGAGATGAAATTATTCATTCACGGCGATCAGAATCAAATGCCCGGTTCAGTTTCTTATTATGATACCGTACGGAATTTTTATTCGGCGCAGGTATATTTCCGCTTCGGCATAGATACAAATAATTATTATGAATACCGTCAGCCGGTACGGTATAATCCGGATCCAAATTCATTCGGATGGGACGAAATCAGCATCGAATTCGCCAAGCTTACAGCAATTAAACAGGAGCGTGATTCTTCAAATACCATTGGCGGTCCTGTAGCAGGGAAGCCTAATCATTTCTACAGGGTGAAAGGAAATCCGTCTCTGACTCAGATCAAGTTTTTAATGGTAGGGATTTTAAATCCCGATAACCCTGATAAACCCTATTCCCGCGGAGGCGTATCTGGCGAAGTTTGGGTAAATGAATTAAGAGTGATAGGAGCCGATGATTCACCTGGATGGGCTTACAGTGTTTCCTCGCAGCTAAAGTTAGCGGACCTTTTAACCGTTAATTTTAATATGAGTCAGACTAATCCGTATTTTCACAGGTTATCTGACAGATTCGGCTCCAGAGTAGAATCTAAGAATTGGAATACGGCGGCAGATCTGGACGTGCTGAAACTTATTCCTTTTAGTTTAACCGGATCTAATTTAAAACTAAACTATTCCCACACCGAATCGATAGGAAAACCTTTGTATTTACCCGGTACTGATATAAGAGTTGAGCAGGCTGCAGACCGTTTGAGGCAGGATTCTACTAGAACAACAAACTCATCCGGAAAGACAGCCGATCAGGTTATTACTGAATCTCAGACCGTAAATATTTCAGACAGCTGGTCATCATCTAATATAAAATTAAAAATTCCCTGGAATTACTGGCTGATTAGGGATACCTGGAATGCCATAGCTTTTGGATTTAATTATAATAGGGCTTTCGGCAGAAATCCCACTATTATGTCATCAAAAAGCTGGGTTTGGAACGCTCAAATGAACTACAATCTTACATTCAGCCCTGATTACTTTTTCTACCTCACGGATATTCCGGTGCTTCGTTCTATCGTAAGCTTATTTTCAGATTACAAAGATGTCCATGTTTATTTTACTCCGCAGAGCTTTCAGCTTAATGTCTCTGCCAACCGGAACAGAGCGAAAAGCAACTCAAGACCTCAGCAAAATATAACATCCCTAGAATCGGTTTCCAGGGATTTTACATCAAGGCGCGGTTTTAATTTTGCATGGAAAATTACCGAAGGAGGTTTTTTAAATTTAAGCACTACATATAATGTTAACGCGAGCGCTTCTTTAGCTTACCTGGAGACCGAGAAAATAGACGGAGTCGATGTACAAAGATCTGAACAAGATATTTGGCGCGATATTTTTTCAGGAGCATATTTTGGGAAAGATTATAATTATCAGCAGAACATAGATTTCAGATCGTCACCTAAGCTACCCAGCATCTGGAACTTGAATAAATTCTTTACTTTGTCTGCCGGTTATTCGGTCAGCTATCAGTGGAATAATGACCTTAGACAGGAAGACATAGGAAGAAGTGCGGGTTTTTCAAACAAAAGCAGTGTGGGATTAACGGTAAGACTTAAATCCCTGTTCCAGCCTCTTTTTTTGGAGGCACCGGAAGAAAATGCCCCTAAACAGCAGCAAACATCCGGAAACAAGCGAGGAAGAGATGCAAGGCAGGAATCACCGGAAAATAGGATTGAAGAGGCTGACAGCTTAACTGCAAAAAAAGACAGTTTAATCAGCGATGATTCGACGACTGTGGTAGTTCAAAAAAAGGCACCATTAAGAAATGCAATTCTTTTCTTAACCTCTATAGTAAAATCAATTCTTTTTGATTATGAAAGTATCAGTATAAATTTTACAAATGATAATTCTCTTTCCAAGTCAGGTATACTCGGCCAAGGAACAGGCTTTTATAATTTCTGGGGAGTTGAATATAAAGAAGATAACGGTCCCTCACGCGGATTTATGTTTGGTTTAAGCGGTGATGTTGGGAGGCGTACGCCCGGTTACAACCTTCAGGATGTATCTTCACAGAAGAACAATCTGGATTTCAAGACATCCCGCCCGCTCTGGTCAGGGGCTAAAATTGATATAAACTGGTCTGTGGGCTGGTCAGTGAATAAAACTACCACTTTGAAAGCAGATGAGGACGGCACCTTATTTATTTCAAACGTAGCTTCAACCGGATCAATAGACCGTTCATTTTTATCATTGCCGCCTTTTCTTTTCCTGAGTGTTTTTAAAACCGGGATCAAGCAGGTAAATGAACTCTACGACCCCGAAGCAGAGAATAAAAATGAAAACCTTTCCGATGCTTTTGTCAAAGGATTTGAAACTTTCCCTTGGCTTTCAAAAGTTCCATTTTTGGTAAATTACGCTAAATATATTCCGCGCCCGAATTGGAATATCAGCTGGGACGGATTAGAATCTTTCTTCCTATTTAAAGCTTTTGCTA
>CAYSGP010000287.1:0-3063 GCA_964430095.1 uncultured Ignavibacteriaceae bacterium | reverse complement strand
ATAATTGTTAATGCTATTTATTTTTTAACTCCGTTTATCTAAGCATTATCTCTGCGGAGCTTCTGTGAAATTTTCCTTGAAAAAAATTACACAGGGAGACACAGAGGTAAGCACTGAGCTCCACAGAGTATAAACAATGTTCAATAATCAATCTTCTCATTTGCAGTTTCGCGCTCATAATTTGCTAAAGCCGCCAGAACTTTCGTAGTGTTTATATTCAGCATTAGTGAAGCGTGCGTTAATTGTGCCCTGGCATCAACTGTTTCAATAAACGTATTGGCTCCTTCTTTGTATCCGTTCTCAATCAGCTCTTGGTAGCTTCTGGCAGCTTCTAATTTCTTAATTGAGGTGTAATAGTTCTGCCTCGCAGCCAGCAGATCACTGCGTGCAATGGATTGTGTCAATTTTATTTGATTTCTGGTAAGATCTAAATTAAGCTGCGAATTTTTAACTTCAAGCTCAGCTGTATCAATTTTATATCGGTTTCTGAAAGTTTCAAAAATCGGTACGCTTAATTGTAAACCTAGAAGATAATACCGGGAATTCGAATTATAATTATACAGCTGGTCCTGCACACCTAAATCAATGAATGCACTTACTTTTGGAATCCAATAAAGCTTATTCATTGATAAAACAGATTCATTAATATCTATACCGGTTTCCATCATCTTTAACTCTTCCCTGTTGAGAAGATTATTTTCACCGGCGAGGATTGAGTCGATTTCCGAAATCTTTAATGAAATATCATAAGCTATATCTATATTCTCCTCCAGATCTTTATTCAGCAGAAAATTGAAATACCGTCTTGCTCTCTGAACATTGTTGCCTGCTTCAACAATACGGGTATTTATTTCGGAAATTTCACCTTCCGACCGCAAAACATAGACACGCAAACCTTCCCCGTTCTTCACCAGCGATTCATTTACGCGTTTTCCTTCTTCGGCTACAACCATCGCATCTCTATAGATTTTTTCCGACGATATTGCACTCAGATAATTATAATAAGCCGTTTTTATTTCCTTAATCAATTCTCTTTTGTATACGTCAACTTCATATTCCTGCAGCACTACCTGTCCGCTTTGAATATTCCGGCTGAAAATCAAATCGGTATTTATTATCGGCATCGTAGCTCTGAGTTTTATATCATAGTAGTGAAAAGGGAAAAAATTTGTTTTGACATTATCAATCAGCGGAAATCTATTGCTTTGAGTTAATTGATTGAGGGTCTGATAAATCGGGTTTACAATATCCCCGACCGGGAATAAAATGTTTCTTCCCCCTTCACCGCTTGTATAATTTCCTTCAAGATTTATTGATGGGAAGAAATAGCTGGTTGCAATATTTAATGCATACATAGCTTTATCGAGCGAAATTTGTTTTTGCTTTAGTACAATGTTGTTGGAGATACCTTCTTCAACATATTTTTCCAGCAGAGCTTGCGGGAAGGTTTTGTGGGCAAAAACAAGAGAAATAAAAATCAAAAAATAAAATTGAATTTTTATTACTTTCATATTTTGTCTGATAGGTTATATTTAAAAATTCAAACGTAATTTAATACTTGAACAACGTTCAATATATAGATAAAAATTTTTATCGAATAAATGTTCTTAGAATTTCTAGTGAAGCTTCAATTATCTGGCTGTTTTCCTGATTGACCATATTTTTTAAGGCTTTCCCGCGCCTAATAACGAGCGATGCAATTCCGTGGACAGTCGACCATAGCAGGAAGGAGACAGTGTCTAAATTCTGATCTTTAAACATTCCGGCGGATTGACACTCGGAAATATTTCTTTTTAAAAGATCAAAAGAACGGTCGCCGCAATCCCAATTTTTCATTTTTCTGATTATTTCTTCAGGTTCTCTTTCGATAAACATAATATCATAATACTGCTGGTTTTCCAAGGCAAATTCGATATAAGCTCTTCCATGAGCAATCATTCTTTCGCGCGGATCATTTATACTTTGTGCCGAAAGCTGCTTTCGATATAAAATCTCAAACCCTTCAAGATGAAGCTCATAGAAGATAGAGTCTTTATCTTCGAAATATGTATAAATCGATCCAGGGCTGTATTCTATTTTGTCGGCAATTTTTCTAATGGAAACACCGTCATAACCTTCCTTTATGAATAATTCCATTGCAGCGTCCAGAATCATTTTCCTTATTTCGGCTTTTTCTCTCTCTTTTCTTTCTGTAATTCCCATTTTTCTCAATCCCAAAATTATTGGTCGATGTTAATATATTAAACACTGTTCAATATATCAAATCGCTTTGAAAAGGAATGTGATTTGGAAAACGAAATTATTACTATAGGAATTTGTATACAATTAAATCAGTTATTTTGAAATGATTTTTTCCAAATTTTATTTTTTCCTGAAAATTAGGAGCATTCTTTCTAAATAATCCATTAAAGTGTCGATTAAGTTATTCAAATCATAAAAATTGAAAGTTCTATGAACTATAAGAATAGTATAACTGAGCTTATCGGGAACACCCCGCTGGTAAAGCTTAATAAAATTAATAAAGGATTAAAGCCCGCAATATTTGCAAAGATAGAATCCTTAAATCCGGGGGGAAGCGTAAAAGACAGGATCGGCATTGCAATGATTGAAGCGGCAGAGAAAGCCGGCAAATTATCTCCCGGCGGAACCGTTATAGAAGCTACGAGCGGAAATACCGGGATCGGATTGGCGCTTGCATGTTCGGTTAAAGGATATAAATCAATCTTTGTGGTTACGGATAAAGTAAGCAGTGAAAAAGTAAATTATCTCAGAGCATTTGGGGGTGAAGTTATCATTGTTTCAAATGCAGTGGAGCCCGACAGTCCCGAATATTATGTAAATGTGGCTAGAAGAATTTCAAAAGAAACTCCGAATTCATTTTTCCCTTATCAATATTCCAACCCTGCAAATCCTGAAATACATTACCGCACAACAGGTCCGGAAATTTGGAAAGATACCGATGGAAACATAACTCATTTTGTTTCAAGCATCGGAACAGGAGGAACAATAAGCGGGGCGGGGAGATATCTGAAAGAAAAAAATCCGGGAGTGCAGGTAATAGGA
>CAYSGP010000286.1:0-8034 GCA_964430095.1 uncultured Ignavibacteriaceae bacterium | reverse complement strand
AGTTCAGGAATACGAGAGGAGAACTATTGAAAGAGAATTGAATGATGAAATCGGTCAGTCATTAACCGCAATCAAAATAGATCTCCAATAGATGAAAGACGGAGTCCCCGATGAAGCGCAGAAAAACCATTTTAATGAAAGTATTGAGCTGGTAGAGCATTCCCTTGATCAGGTCAGAAGTCTGTCGCTTGACCTCCGTCCTTCGATGCTGGATGACCTTGGATTATTTCCTACTTTAAGATGGTATTTAATCAGGCAAGCTGAAAGAACTGGAATTAATGCAGTTATCAATGCTCAAAAATCAGAGCTTGAAGATCTTTCACCGGAACTTGAGATCACGGCATACCGTGTAAGTCAGGAAGCCATAACGAATATTATCAGACATTCGGATGCAAAGAATCTTCGGCTTGATTTATGGAAGAACGAAGATAATCTGCATTTAAAGATAAAAGATGACGGGAAAGGGTTCGATGTAAAGAAGGCAAAGAAGCTGGCGATTGGAGGGAAAAGCATCGGAATTCTCGGCATGCAGGAAAGAGTTGAACTATTAGGCGGTTCAATTGAAATTAATTCCGGGGTTGAAACCGGGACAGAAATTCATGCCGTGCTTCCTTTAAATATTTCTTCCGGCAAGTACCAGAGATTTTTTAAGAAAAAGAATAGTTGAAATGATTAAAGTACTCATTGCCGATGACCACCTTCTTATAAGAGCAGGAGTTAAATCCCTTCTAGAAAAAATTAAAGAGGTTGAGGTAGTGGGGGAAGCCTCCAACGGCAGAGAAGCCTTAAAACTTTTGAAAGAGTTTAAACCTGATCTGCTGCTGCTCGATATTTCCATGCCGGAACTCAATGGGCTCGATGTTGCGCAGAGAGTAAGGCAGGACAGTCCTGCAACCAGGATTATAATACTTTCTATGCATAATCATGAGGAGTATGTTCTGCAGGCGCTCAGGTCCGGTGCCTCCGGGTATCTTCTTAAAGACGCAGCTCCCAATGAACTTGAAATAGCAATAAATGCCGTGATGAAGGACGAAATTTATTTAAGCCCTTCGATTTCAAAACATCTGGTAGATGATTATTTAAGAAGAATAGAAAATCTCCGCGGTGAAGTAAATTCACCTGTACCTGAAAAATTAAATCCGTATCAGCGGCTTACATCCAGGCAAAGGGAAATACTTCAGCTTATTGCCGAAGGGAATTCGACAAAAGAAATAGCTGAAAAGCTTTTTATAAGCGTTAAGACAGTTGAAACTCACCGCATGCAGATCATGGAAAGATTAAATATCCGTGACATTGCAGGGTTAGTCCGGTATGCAATAAAAATGGGGATTATTTCTGCGGAATAAAGTTCATTAGCTTCTTCTGCTCTTATACTTTCATTAACTTCAAGCTGACTATTCACTTCTTTTCCTACTTTTCAGGTAAATCATTTATCTATATCAGGCTTTCCCCGATTGAAGGAAGTCTCTGCCGGAATTACTTTTATCGCACTAAATCCATTCTTGCTATACAGCTTGAGGCATTAAAAATATACCAGTAAAATAAGGGATTCTTATGATCAGATTTTCCAATTTACTTTTTGTTTTATTGATTTCGGCTTCTTTGACAGCGGCTTCCGATTCAAAAAAGAACGGAACTGAAACTCATGACTACAAAATGAGCCTTTCGCATGGAAAGAAAATCAACAATAATACTTTTGAATTTGATGTTTTTATAAAAACTTCCGGAAAGAAATTTATTTTAGAAAATTACCAATGCGCATTCAATTACGGCAATTTACCGGCTAATACAATTCAATTTGACTACATTTCAAATTCTTCGGAATTGAAAAATTCTCCTATTCTTGCAGCAGCCCTCAGGGATGAGGAGGGAAAAACATTGCTGGTTTTTGCTTCTCAGGCGTCCGGTTGGGATACAATTCAGGAAAATGAAATTAGAATCGGAAGGTTCAAAGTTAAAACAGTAAATCCGAATGGAGATTCACTTCTGTCCGTCAACTGGAATTTTAAAGGGGACATAAATACAATTATTTCCGCTTCGTCAAAAAATATAACAAATCCGGCAAACCACTTGGATTTTGAGGGAAATGCTTCAAACAGCAATGAATCGCTGCTGCCTAAGGTTTATGCATTGTCCCAAAATTTTCCTAATCCTTTTAACCCAAGCACTTCAATCCGTTTTTCTCTTCCATTCGATAGTAAAATAAAAATCTCTGTCTATAATGCACTAGGCGAATTGGTAGCAAATCTTGCAGATAAGATTGAGCAGGCAGGAAACCACAACATTACCTGGAATGCATCCGGTATGTCTTCCGGTTTATATATCTATATTATTGAAGCAGAACCTTTGAAAGGCGGAAGCACTTTTAAATCTGTAAAGAAAATGATGCTTTTGAAATAAATTGTTCAGTTGATTCTGTAAAATAAACCGCGTACCTGAAGTTTCCTTCTGAATATTATTTGCAGCGTCGGATCATAAATTTATTAAACAGGGATTTTTAATTTCCAGCATAATTATTCCTTTCCTTACATTTACAGAATTGTTCTTAACATCTTTTTTAAGAAAGATAATTTTAGTAAAATCGTGCTTTAAAATAGAATTCCGAAAGTATTCCTCATGTTAAGGTTTTGCATCTTTTTTCTCTCAGTATATTTGATTACTCCGGGAATTTGCCGGGAAAAACTCACAGACTTAAAAAATTATAAAGTAAGTGGAAAGAGCATTATCCTCACAACAATTTCTGAACAAAAAATATGTCTAACCCCTTACGGGGATTACATTATTCGTGTTCAGCCGCTACGTAGGGGGGAAGATTTTTTTCCTGACGATTATTATGAGATGGTGGAGCCAAAAAAGTGGAATGGAAATTTTAAAGTTTCGGATGATGAAGAATTACTTACCATACAAACAGCTCCATCCGATGGGGTCTTGCTGAAAATTAGAAAAAATCCGGTAAGTATTGAATTTTATCAGAAAACCGGCTCACTAATTCTCTTGTCTGAAAGGGAGGGGACAGTCTGGGAAAATAACAGAGTTTATGTCTCTCTTGTTTTTAATGATAATGAAAATTTTACAGGTTTAGGACATTCATACCTAGGCAGATCAGAAAAAATAAATCTAAAGGGAGAATTAATTCAGAGAAATTATGGAAAAAATCACAGAGAACAGGCGCCGCTTATTGTCCCCTTTTATATGTCCGGTAAAGGATATGGTATATTTCTAAATAGTACATTTGAAAACTTTTTTAATTTCGGGAAAGACAGCATTTATGAATTCGGCTTTGATGACCATGGTTTTAAAAGCAGAATGGATTATTTTTTCATCCTTGGTCCGGAATTCCCGCAAATTTTAGATCGTTATACACAGCTTACCGGGAGACCGAGACTTCCGGTGAGAGCTGTTTTCGGATTAGGTTTATCTGATAAGGGAAATCCTCTCGGCTCCCAAAATCCTTCAAATGAAAATTGGTGGAAAGAAAAAATAGCCGCTCACAGAAAAGCAGGATTTCCGATTGATCATGTAATAAATGATAATGCCTGGCGTGCTGGCGGAGGAGAAAGATGTAATTCATATTTTGATTGGGATAAAGAGCGGTATCCTGATCCTATAGAATATAAAAATTGGATTTCGGATAACGGCTTAATAACGACTGTTGATTTCAACCGGTGCATCGCCAGCAGGAGTGAAGGGTGGAAATATTCATTTAATATTCCGGACAATTCGGGCATTGAATTTAAGGAAAGTGCGCCTGATCTGACTAATAAAGAAGTAAGGCAATGGTGGTGGAATCTTTTCTGGAAAAAAACTCTTAATCCCGATTTAAAATTCCCCGGAGATGCACTTTGGATTGATGAGTTTGATGAAATGGGAAAAGCAAAGGACAGTATGATCCTGGGTAATGGAAGAAGCTGGGCAGAAATGAAGAATTACTGGTTTATGCTTGTTTCTAAAGGCCTGGTGCAGGAAGGATGGGACAAATCTTCAATTAAAAAAAGACCCTTTGTTTGGGTCAGAGGGATGACTGCAGGGGCGCAGCGTTATGCAACTTTATGGAGCGGGGATATTCTTTCTGAATATGATGATATGCATTCCCAAATTATTAGCATGCAGCTGGCTGGCTTGTCGGGATTTCCTTACTGGGGCCATGATGCTGGAGGATTTCACAATGAAGAAACGGGCGGCCCTGCTAAAAATATGTACAGGCAGTGGTCTATGGCTTTCGGAAGCTTCACTCCTTATTGGCGTCCTCACGGGACTGGAAAATCCCGCTGGCCGCTGGATCGGACTTTGGAAGAACAGGGCGATGCTAAAGTCTACTGCAGCTTAAGATATGAGATGATGCCATATATTTATACTTATGCTTATAAAGCTTATGGAACAGGGATGCCGATGGCAAGAGCAATGGTCCTGTACTATCAAAATGATTCTTCCGCCTGGAAATTTGATTCGCAATATTATTGGGGAGATGAAATTTTAGCAGCTCCCGTTTCCGCTGACAGCGGTTATGTTTCTGTATGGCTCCCGCCGGGAAATTATTACGATTTCTGGAATAATCAATTATATCAGGGAAACAGAGTAATCAGATATTTTGCTTCAACCGGAAAACTTCCTCTTTTTATAAAGGAAGGCGCAGTCATTCCGATGTGCGATTTTGCTTTAAGCACTTCATTTATAAATAAGGAAAAATTAAATATTCATATATATACCGGTGCTGACGGGAGCTTTACATTATACGAGGATGACGGTGAAACCGAACTTTATAAGACAAACAATCAAAAAAGATTTACCCGACTGAGCTACTCGGATTCGGAAAAGATTTTTATTATTAATGAGTCGGAAGGGAGCTATGAGAATGCCCCCGGGAAGAGAGCTTATAAAATTATTTTCCATGGGTTAAAAGAGAAATATTCGCCAGAAACTAATGGTACAAGAATTCCTCTTTCCGGTTCTGTAGAAGAAGCCGGTACAAAGCAAGGTTCTTTCATCAATTTAGATGAGAAAACTTTAACTATTTTTAAAATTTATCCGGTAAACCAAAAATTAACTATAAAACTCATTCTAAATAAATGATTTATTTGATAGATATTTTCCTTAGAACCGCTCTCTCCTTAGACGGGATTTTCATAATTTAATTTTTAGGTCATATATTTGTACCATAAAAACTATTCGACACTCCATTGGAAACATTTAAGTCAATAGTTAAAAATTCAAACCTGCATAACTAATAAAATGGAATTAAGATGAAGACCAAAGTGAATATTTATATTTCCGGAATTCTTATTCAGCTGTTCATTATTTTCTTTTTTGTCAGGATAAATTTTCCGCAGAGCAGCTCCAAAGAAAAATCTGATGCTAGTGAAAAAAAAGTTGCGGACCTGCTTTCGAAAATGACTTTGGATGAAAAAATCGGGCAGCTGGTTCAATTCAGCGGAACTAATGACGATCGCGATGAACTTGTAAGAAAAGGTTTTGTCGGTTCTTTTTTGAATATAAGAGGAGCCTCTGAAGTGAACCGGGTCCAGAAAATTGCTGTTGAAGAATCCCGATTAGGTATTCCTTTGATTATTGGAAATGATGTCATTCATGGATATCAAACCACTTTTCCGATTCCGCTGGCAGAAGCATCAAGCTGGAACCCGGACTTAGTAACAAAAGCTGCAGAGATTGCAGCATGGGAAGCCGCCGCAAACGGGACACATTGGACATTCGGTCCGATGGTGGATATTGCATTCGATCCCAGGTGGGGCAGAATTGCCGAAGGTGCCGGTGAAGATCCATACCTGGGAAGTGTTATGGCTGAAGCTCAGGTAAAAGGCTTTCAGGGAGATAATTTTATTGGTAATCATTCGATTGTTGCCTGTGCGAAACATTATGCGGCCTATGGAGCAGCACAGGGGGGAAGAGATTATAATACAGTTGATATTTCCGAGAGGACTTTAAGAGAAATTTACCTGCCTCCGTTTAAAGCGGCTGTTGATGCAGGTGCGGGTACTCTAATGAGCGCTTTCAATGATCTAAATGGAATTCCCGCTTCCGCTAACTACCTGACATTGACCCAGATTTTGCGGAGTGAATGGGGTTTCGACGGATTCGTTGTAAGTGATTGGAATTCAATTGCTGAGCTGATAAACCATGGGATAGCTAAGGATAAAAAGGAAGCTGCACTGAAAGGAATAACAGCCGGCGTGGATATGGATATGGCCGGAGATGTTGAAGCCGGGAATGTATATCTGCCGAATTTAAAATCACTTGTTGAAGAAGGACTTATTTCTGAAGAAATTATAAATAAATCAGCAGAAAGAATTTTAAGAATTAAATTCCGTTTCGGCTTATTTGATCATCCTTACGTCGATTCAATCTTTTTTGCAAAGAATATCCCTTCCCGCGAAGAAAGAGATCTTACAGCACTCCAGTTATCCAGAGAATCAATAGTGCTCCTGAAAAATGAGGAGAGTCTTCTACCCTTAAAGAAGGAATTGAATTCAATTGCAGTAATTGGACCTCTTGCAGATAACCAGGAAGATCCGCTCGGCCCGTGGAGCACTAATCCGATTGTTGAAGATGTAGTTACAGTTTTAAAAGGAATAAGAGAGAAAGTTTCCGACGGAACTAATGTTACTTATGCAAAAGGGTGCGCTATCGAAAGCATGGATCGAAGCGGTTTTGATGAAGCTATTAAAATAGCCCGGGGATCGGACATGGTGATTATGGTTATGGGAGAATCACGGGATATGAGCGGTGAAGCTGGAAGCCGAGCAGATATTAATTTACCCGGAGTGCAGCTTGAGCTTATTCAAAAAATTTATGAATTGGGAAAACCTGTTGCGGTTGTCCTGATGAACGGACGTCCTCTTACAATTGAATGGATTGACGAAAATATTCCTGCAGTAGTCGAATCCTGGTTTCTTGGTACTCAAACCGGCAATGCAGTTGCAGATGTTTTATTTGGAGATTTTAATCCCTGCGGCAAATTGCCTGTATCTTTTCCGCGCTATGTCGGACAAATACCAGTGAATTATAATTATAAAAGCACCGGCAGGCCGCATAATCCGGACCAAAAGTTTACCAGCAGGTATATCGATTATCCTAATTCTCCTCTTTATCCTTTCGGGTTCGGCTTAAGCTATTCGGAATTCAAGTATTCAAACCTTAAGCTGCAAAAATTAAAGATGAAGAAGAATGAAAATACAAAAGCAACAATTGATATTACAAATACCGGTAAAGTCCCAGGTAAAGAAGTAGTACAGCTTTATATCAGAGATTTAGTAGCCAGCGTAACGAGGCCTGTAAAAGAATTAAAGGGATTTCAGAAAATTGAACTAAAGCCGGGTGAAACAAAAACTATTGAATTTAACATTACACCGAAAATGCTTTCTTTCCTAGATATAAATTTTAAAGAAATCATTGAACCAGGCGAATTTCAATTAATGATCGGCGGGAATTCAGAGGAATTATTGGAGACTTCATTTGAAGTAATTGATTAGGTTATCCCGAAAGCTGCTTTTTATGAGAATGAGTATTAATACAAAATTTATTCTTTGCCTTGTCGGTATTTATCTTAAGGGAATAGTGCTGCAGGGTGCATTTATTTATGCTCAGCCGCAGAATGAAACCGATTTATGGGTCATGTCTTATAATATAAGAGTTGCGGTGGATACCGGTATAAATTCATGGGATAACAGAAAAGAAAAAGTTGCATGCATGATTAGATTTCATAGCGCTGATGTCATCGGTCTGCAGGAAGCTTTGAAATTTCAAATAGAAGAGCTAATTAGATTGCTTCCGGAGTACGGCTGGACAGGAGTGGGCAGAGATGACGGAAAGGATAAAGGAGAATATTCGGCAATTCTTTTTAAGAAAGGTAAATTTGAACTGCTCAATAGCTCTACATTCTGGCTCTCAGAAACCCCGGACAGTGTGTCTACCGGGTGGGATGCCGCATTGCCGAGAATTGCGACATGGGCTTTGTTAAAAGATAAAAATACTCAAAAAGAATTTTATCATTTTAATACTCATTTTGATCACATAGGTGTG
>CAYSGP010000285.1:0-5351 GCA_964430095.1 uncultured Ignavibacteriaceae bacterium | reverse complement strand
TCCACTTCCGGTTTAATTACACTCCACTCAGCGCGATTTCCGCACCTGTTGGAGCTTGTGCATACGTTTGCGCCCCATGGCGGGTTCATATAATCAACGCCAAGCACAGCAACTATTGCACTATTGGTTGCCTGAGTATTAAGATCATTGGGTGTTGGTGTTGTTGCTGCTTTATGCCAAACATTGTATGCATCCTGGTAAGCTGAGCCTGAGAACAAACTAAATATACTTTGGATAACACCAATTATTGCTGTTGGATCGAATCCTAACGGATAATAATTTCCATTGATCGAATTTATATATCCAAGCAGTAAAGCTTTTTTCATTGGCCGTGATAATCTTTTTCTTTTGCAATGATTACAGCCGCATTTATTTCCGCATCCGGATACCTGGTAAAAAGGTTTAGCATTGCCTCTAAGAATTGCAAGCCTCACATTTCCGGATATACCTGCAGGACCTGATAAAGTTTTTATTCTCATAACACCCGGTATTTTTTTTAATGACGGAATATCTTTACTTGAGAGCTGCTCTGTTAATGTTGCAGGGTTGTTGTTTGTGAATTCATACGTTAATGTTTTACCGCCAGACCAGTCATAAACTCTTTTTAATGTAAACGGGCTTTCACTGAACATTTTATTGTAAGGATATGTTGCATCGAACGGGACCCAAACTCCCTGAAGATAAATTTCCGGATAGATGTGATGAAGATCTTTTGATGGGAGTGTTGATACAACGGCCATTCGGTATGGAACATTTAACCGGTCAAATATCGCGCCAAGCAAAATAGATTTATCATCACAATCACCTCCGCGCTGGAGTGTTCTCTTCGGTGACTGTATCCATTCAAATTCTGCGGGATCTTCAAAGTAAGGAATATTTTTTACTGCATCAAATATCTGTGATAAAGCCAGGCCATCAAATTGCGCAACCTCCGGAGAGTTCTTGTATTCCTTAATGAGCTGCTTAATATTTACAAGAGTGTTATCAATGCCCCAGTACGGCTTAATAGTGAGTGATGGTCCCTGTGGTATTGATATTTCCTGGTTCATTGGGGGAATAATAATGGAAATTGTTTGTTTTTCCTTATTAGAGTATATTAAGGCCTTACGAGAACCTAATAATAATTAAATGATGAAAAATTTAATATTTATCTGTTTTTTTGGTTTATTAGCATTACAGGTTTCCGCCCAGGAAGTGGGAAATGTTTATGATCTGAATTCTTATAAATATATTATTCTTGATACAATGAATTATGGAAGTAAAATCCGAGCCAGCAGTGATGAATTAAGAACGGTTAGAAATTGTTTTTTGAAAAAGAAATTCAGGGTATATATGCAGGGAGATGATCTATCAAAAACACCAGGGGATTTTAAAACCGATAGCTGTATTATACTGGAATGTAAAATTGAATATACTTCAGATAAAAATAATCTTTTCGAGCGGGCTACAATAACATTGATAAATTGTATTGGTGAGATAGTTTATGAGAATACCGATAATTCTACTTTTGGTGGGTCCGTTGGTGCTTTAGAAAATGCCTTTGAGCCAATAATGAAAATGAAGTATGAGTATGATTCAAACAGAAAAATAAATTAACTCCCATTTTTAAATATTTTATGTAATATCATTTTAGAATTATCCTGAGGAAGATTGAATAAATTTCTTAAAGCATATTCAGCGATCTCAGATTCATATATTTTATTTTTCTTAGAACACTCTTCCATCTTGTCAACAACATCAGCTGATAATGAAAGTGATTTTGATTCCTTATTATTTTTTACTTCACCGGCCATGGTATAATTGTTTGAAATTGGTTATATGGATTTTTAACTTTTTTGTAAAGCTTGCCTCTAATTTCTACAACATAAACTTTCCCATCTTTTTTATAATTATTCGTACGAACCAGGTGATAAAAATTTACCGCATTTATTAATTCAGCAACAATTTCTTTATTTGTCATTTCAACAGCAATATATTCCGGCTGCTTCTTCTTCCACTTCCTGTAATTTTCACCAGCTGCAGCAGCTTCTTCATCGGTAATTTCTTCAATTACTTTCATCCCCATGGTATCACCTGTATATGCCGTTCATGGTAATTTTTCGGATTTAATTTCTTCATGTATAATTCATCTTCTATAAGCTTAAAATCATTTTTGCTGAATACATCCCGGCCGAATACAATAAAGTTAAAATTCGGTGGATCGTCCGGCTGCAGCTCGTGAACAATTTCTTCATTTGTCATTTTTACTGCAATGTATTCCGGCTGCTTATCTTTCCAGGCTTCAATTGCAGCTGCCAGCTCAATTGCTTCTTCATCAGTAATGTATGATCCCATGGTCATATGCTTTTTATAATAAATGCAACAATAATTAATAATAAGATTCCAAATAAAAATTTTAATGCAAATATTTTATTTTGATTTTCCTCAATCTCTTTCCTGCAATGTTCCATAATTTGCTTATGGCTCTCCTTGTAGTCCTGCTCTGTGGGAATTTCACCCCTCAATAGCTTTTTATCTACAATTGTTAGCGGTGTAGTTGTATATCCCATTTTATGTATTGTTAAATAATCCTTTTGTGATTTGTATTTCTTTTTTCAGCCGGTGCTTACTCTCCAGCTTTAATAATTTATTGTAAATTGAAACTGCAGACTTCTGGCCCTGTGGTCCGAGCTTTGCAGTGTTAATAATAAATTTTACTTCATCAACTGTTTTTATGAGCTGCTTTATTTCACCCGGCGTTAACTTTGACCGGTCCCTGAGCTTCATATATAAATCATCTGCAGATTCGAGATCGACTGAATTAGGATCCACGGTATAAATCCTTTTTAATTTTATCAAATTTTTTCTCGAGCTTAATATCAATGCACATAACCAAAACCGCTCCAGCAAAAAAAGCTATAAATAAAAAACATATTAACCAGGGGATTGCGATTGTTACTGTTGGAATAATATTCTGTTCCATATTCAGCTCCCCGGGAATTTAAGCGGCACTGTTTCTTTGTTATCACCCGGGCCATCGATCTGGACCTGGATCTGTTTCAACATCTCCTGATCAGCCAGGGAACCGGCTAACTTTATCATGGTTGATATCTTCGGCATTGTTGGTGCATTAGGATCACTCAGCAGTATTGCGGACCCTTTATCATTTACGGCCACAAGCATCAGCGGAACAAAATTATTTTTAACACAAAATTCTTTCCACTCATTTAACCGGGCATCGATAACCGGTTTTAACGCCGGGTTAATTATCACCGGCTGATGAATATTATTTTTTTCTGCCATTTTATGTATGTACTCCTTTTAACAAATTTTCAAAATCAGTTATTTTGATTTCATCATTCCATTCGATTATAGCTAATGTAACTTTATCATTATGTGTTTCACCCAAAAACCATTTACCCTGAACCTTGAAATAAAATTTATCTGTAGCTTCTTTCAAAAACATCATTTCAAATGTATCTTTCTCAAACTCCTCAGTGCTAATTATTTTGAATGGAGGATTTTTCTCCAATAGATTTTCAAATGGGATCATATTTGTTCCCCGGATAAGATATCTCCGTAATTCCGGGCAAAGGTTCCCAGCTTAATTTCCGCTGCAGATTCAAACCCACGGTCAATGAATGCATCATCATCTATCCCGGCGGTTCTCAGTAAGCTCAATTCGCGTTTAATAATATGAGAGAATGGCCAGGGTGCAATTTTGTAATTCATTTTATACCAAATAGTTTTTTTAATAATCAGCTGCAGTATTCCGAGTAGGTCCCGGTCAGTTAATTGAAGAGATGGCTGTCTTTTCATTTTTGGAATTTTGGTTAGTTAATAAATTATAATTTATCTTCCAGCTCAGCAAGGAAAGCTATCACGCCGCGGTAATCTTTGAATACATGAAAATCTTCACAAACCGGAATCGGAGGGCGCTCTACTTCTTTTGATTTTTGAATTATTGCATCAACATCATTTTCTGGATTAACTTCCTTTTGTATCTGCATACCCATTTGAATAAGTGGATAAAAAGGTCTTGTCTGTGGCATGGTAACAATAAATCCGTTACTTGCTCTGGTTATCTCAATGGAATTTGATGGTGCATCTATAAGCGATTTTGACATTATTTCCCTTTCGTTGGTTTATGGTTTATATAAAATTTAAATATGCGACTGAAATAATTTGCTGCAGCCGGTGCTTCGCATTTTCTTTATCGTGCACAACATTATCACGGTCCTTTAAATCTTTCGCATTTTCAAACCTGAAATATTTTTTGGCCAGTTCATAAATAGCTTTTTGTGTATCCGGGTTTAAGTGCTGATACTCCGAATAGAGGCCTGAATGAAGTGCCGCAACATTTTCAAATTGATTATACCGGTGAGAGGGTTTTCTATCGTGTAATAATTTCAGATCTGTTTTTAATTTTGTATCAGTTATAAAGCTTCTTACCTTGGCAATTAATATTTTCATCTGTTCAATTTCATTTTTTACTTTCTGCCGGGGAGTGAATTTTGTTAAATAATATTTTTTCTCCAGGCAAAGCTTCAGCCACATATAATTTAATCCAACCTTTTCAACATCTCTTCTTGCTGCAACTGCCTGATCTTTTTTCTCCTGTAAAGTTAATAGATAATAATCAACTGCACGAACAATTTCATCCAGCGGGTAATAATATAAATTTCTGAAATCTCCAGATGGGATGTCTTTGGCAATTTTATCAAATTCTTTTTTCTTATCTGCCAGGTGTGGATCTGTTCCCTGGTCATACTTTAACTCAGGTGATGGATCATTTTTATCCAGCTCAGCATCTTCATGCAGTGATCCTTTAATTTCTTCCTTTGCACGGGGAGTTGTATATCTGAATACATACCAGTAAGATCCTCCGCTTGTGTTAATTTCATGCTCCGGGATATCAACACCATTTTCATCCTTGATCTCAAAAACAAGCTTCTCACCATTCTTTAATAATTTATGCTGGTTGATAAGCTTAACAGCGGCCGGGATTTTTTTAATTGCGCGCTGCGCCTGGAAACGCGAGAATCCCACCAGCTGGGCAATGATCCCGATGGGCAGCTGGAACTTATTATCAATAAGTCCCAACTGCTTCAGGATTTTTGTTGCCTGAGAGAAAAGCATGAAGCCTTGAATTATCTGCTTTTGATTCGCATTTAAAATCTTATCTGGAATTCTGGTAAAGGTTGAATAAACCGGGGTGTATAAAACAATTTTGCCGCTTGCAAGTTGTTTCAGGAAAGAATTAAGCGAAAAATGTCCCATATGAATTAACCGTTAGTTTAAGATTTGGGCGGTTATGGAGGTACAACTTCGCAATTTTAATTTACAGGTCTATCCCCTATTCACGGCATAAA
>CAYSGP010000284.1:0-3771 GCA_964430095.1 uncultured Ignavibacteriaceae bacterium | reverse complement strand
CTTTTTTATTTGTCTAATCTTCCGTCAAACTTCCCATTTTTTTTCAGATTGTTATTGAATTCTCTTTTATTAATATTTAGGATATTAGTACAACAAAATTAAAATTTACATGATTCATCGCCTGCTTTTTGTTTTCCTGATTTTGCTCTGCTGCAGCTCTTTTTCACAATTTAAAAAAGAGAATGTTATTGCAAAAGGGAAAATCCTCTACCTGTCAAATACTGTTGTAGTAAAGCTTAAAAACGCACCGAATGAAAATCTCTTAAAATCAGGAGTATTTCCGCATAAACTGAATACCATTATGTCACCTCTTAATGTATATAACTCTAAATTGATGTTTCCTTCAAATTCAAAGGGGATTAGCGGATTAAAAAATATTATCATGATAAATTATGCTCAAAACGAAGACCCTTTGGAGGTTTCTGCAAAACTCAAAAAGCTGGAAGAAGTTGAATGGGCAGAACCAAAGTACCTTTATAAAACAGATGCCTTTACTCCAAATGATCCTTCCTATTTGCAGCAGTACAGCCTGGCAAAAATTAGAGCGGCGGACGCCTGGGAAATATCAAAAGGTGATACAAATATTATTATTGCAATTATTGATACAGGCATAGACTGGGATCATCCCGATCTTGCACCAAATATTTGGATCAACCGGGATGAAATTCCAGGTAACGGGAGAGATGATGATCAAAATGGGGATTATATAGATGACTATAGAGGGTGGGACTTTGGAGGTTTAGATGGGACACCCGATAACAATCCTATGGAAGATAAACCGTATCATGGAACCCATGTTGCAGGAATTGCTTCAGCAGTAAGCAACAATTCAATAGGTATTTCTTCAATCGGATTCCAATGCAAACTTATGGCAGTGAAGGCCGTACGCGATGATTTAAAAGGTTCAGACAATTCCCCCTTGATTGCTTACGGATTTGAAGGAATACAATATGCAGCGGATAATGGTGCTAAAATTATTAATTGCAGCTGGGGCGGCGAAGCCAATTCACTGCTTGGTCAGGATGTAATAAATTATGCGGTTTCGCAGGGGGCACTAGTTGTAGCGGCTGCAGGCAACGATAATATTTCGAATCCCGCATACCCGGCTTCTTACGATGGAGTTTTATCGGTAGCATGGACAGATGAAAACGACCGGAAATCTTTTTTTTCCAATTACGGTTCATGGATTGATGTTACTGCACCGGGAAGCTCTATCTATTCTACATGGATGAACAATACATATACCCAGCTTTCCGGAACTTCCATGGCTTCACCACTTACATCAGGACTAGCAGCATTAGCTGCAGAGAGATTCTCAAATTATTCCCCTTTACAGATTGCAGAGCAGATTAGAGTAACCTGCGACAATATTTACAATCTGAATCCCGGCTATGAATTTCAGCTGGGTAATGGAAGAATTAATGCATTTAATGCATTAAATAATTTAAATGCAGTTTCGGTTAGAGCAGTAGATATAACCTTCTCGGATGAAGCTCCGGGCGGAAACGGCGATAATATATTTCTGCCGGGAGAAATAATTTACATTGCGGTAAAATTCAAAAATTATCTGAACCCGGTTTCAAGTCTTGAAATAACATTGGAAAGCAGGAATCCTAATTCAGTTGTTCAGAACGGCAGCTTTTTTGCCGGTTCAATTGCAGGCAGCGATTCATTTGAAACCTCATCCAAATTTACTGTCCTGCTCGGGAGCTCGCTTCCGCCGAACAGCACTATAACGCTTTATTTAAAATATTCGGACGGTGAGTATAATGATTTCCAGACAATTACAACTTTTGCAAATCCGAATTTTGCTACCCAATCAGGTAATAATATTTCCATGACAATCACAGGGAAAGGGAATTTAGGATTTAATGATTATCCTAATAATATGCAGGGAGAAGGATTTAGTTATCTTAATAGTCAGAATCTTTTATTCGAAGGAGCATTAATGATTGCATCTTCCGCTTCAAGAGTTTCGGATGCTGCAAGAGGCAGCAGCTCTGCAAGCGGGCAGAATACCGACTTTGAGCCTGTCCGGCCGTTTAGAATTATTTCTCAGGAAAATGATTCAGTATACGGGTCAACAGAATTTAATGATGACGTTGCCGGATCGGGAAGATTCGGGATCGATGTTATTCTAAATTCTTATACATTTTCAGATATTGCCGACAGGAACTTTATAATTCTAAAATATAGCATAATTAACAATTCAGCCGATATTATCTCAAATTTATATCCCGGATTATTTTTCGATTGGGACTTGGCAGGCGGTCCGGATGATTTAACATCTTATGACACCGAAGGGAAATTAGGATTTGTGCATAATTCGGAAAATACAGGTATTCCATGGATCGCTGCCGCGGTGCTTTCTGGAACAGGTTATGGATATTGGGCAATCAATAATGCCGGAGGTGACGGGGGATTTTCCATATACGATGGATTTTCAGATACTGAAAAATTCCAGTCATTGGCAAGCGGGATAGGAAAGCCTCAGGCCGGTCCGGGAGATATTTCTTTTACGGTTTCAACAGGACCGTTAAATATCGGTCCGGCTGATACTGTTAATGTTGGATTTGCCGTAGCAGGCGGCTTAAACCTGGAGGATTTAAGATCTTCAGTATCGAATGCAAGAATTAAATATAAAACTCTTATTAATGATACCTCAGGTATTGAAATACCAGGACAATATTTTTTATATCAAAACTATCCCAATCCCTTTAACCCGAATACAATCATAAGCTACAGTCTGCCTGAGCAAAGTAATGTCTCATTAAAAATTTATGATATACTGGGGAATGAAGTCCGCACGCTTGTTGACCAGATTCAGACTGAGGGAAATTATAGAGTCGAATTCAAAGTCAACGGACTGGCAAGCGGAATTTATTTTTACAGGATCCAGGCGGGATCTTTTACGGAAGTAAAAAAAATGGTGGTTTTAAAATAAGGATTCACTTACTTTCTTTTACTCGCTATATAATCTGTTAGAGCCGGAATTCCCCCTGCCTGTCTGACTAAAAAAGCAATTAGACCGCGGTGATAATGCGAGTGGCTGATTACTTGCAGAATAATATCACCCATTTTATTTCTGAATTATTCCCCTTTAGTATTTTTGTAAAAAACTTCAGAATCTCCGCTGCTTTCAGATATCCATAGATTCTCATGCTCTGACGGATGCTGCTTAATCCTTGCAAGCCAAATAAGCTGGGAATTAGTAATATGAGAGATTAACTCAACTGCTTTAGCCGGCGGACTATCAAATTGTTTTAACGAAATAAGAGTTCTGCTGTTCGCCCAAAAGTCATATTCGAATAAATTAAGGAAGAGCTGTTTCATAAAAACCCTTTTAAATTTTCAGAATTTTTTAATGATAAGATAAAAGGAGAATCAAATATAATTAAGACATAAATCACTTTTAATGTATTCATGGTCATTTTTAAACACTGTTATATAGAAATAATTTTAATATTTTGTTAATAAATTTTTTATCCTTTATGAAAACCCTTTTCCTTTCTTTGATTTTAATTTTAAACGTCAAATCATATTCTCAGAATTCAGAGGAACAAATCTTTCATTGGGAAATGAAGAATTATGAAAATATTTTAAAATCGGCAAAGATAGAATACCCCGGGGATCCTTCAGTCGATGCACTCTACTACAAATTGAACTTAAATGTAAGCTATTCACCCAATAAGCTAAAAGGTGAAGTGACTGTAATCGGCAAATCTGCACGCTCCAATCTCAGCAGAATTTTCCTTGATCTTTCAAATAATC
>CAYSGP010000283.1:0-4901 GCA_964430095.1 uncultured Ignavibacteriaceae bacterium | reverse complement strand
CAGGTGGACAAACTTATATGCCATCTTCTCCAAAATTCTGCAAAATCCCTTGAGAAATACGGAGTCCTGAAATTTGTCGTCAGTTTAAATCCAAGAAGCTTTGCCGATCCAATTGCAATATCGGAATAGCCTGAAAAATCTCCGTATATCTGAAATGCAAAATAAACTACTCCCATTATCAGTACTATTCCGGGCTGAGAATCATGCTTGCTGAATATTTCATTTGCATATACCGCGCAGTTATCTGCGATTACCACTTTCTTAAATATTCCCCATAAAATTTGACGCATAGCATCGGCGCTTTCATCATAGCTGAAATTTTTTTTTCTAAAAAACTGTGATAGAAGATTCCCGGCACGTTCTATCGGACCGGCAAGAATCAAGGGAAAGAAGCTAATGTATGCAAAGAAAGCAATTACATCCTGTGCCGGCTCTACTTTAGTTCTGTAGACATCAATTATATAACTCATTGATTGGAAGGTATAAAAGCTAATTCCGATCGGCAGGATGATACTGATTGTCAGCAAATCCGGATTAAATCCAAATACATTTAAAATCTTTGAAAGAGAAAGGCTGAAAAAATTGAAGTATTTGAATACAGCTAAAACAACTAAATTTACAGCTATCCCGGATATGAGCCAGGTTTTTCTAATGCCGCTCTGCATATCCGGATCTTTTTTCCCGATCTGGATTCCGGCAAAATAATTTACGCCGGAGATAAAAATTATTATGAGCAGAAATCTCCAGTCCCACCAGCCGTAAAAAAAGTAGTTTGCTGCCAGCAGAAAAATATTCTGCAGCTTCAAATTGTTCCGAAATAGAAACCAAAAGAGAAAGAAAACGATAATAAAAAAGAATAAGTATTCAGGAGAATTAAACTGCATAGAGAAGATACGCTTATGAGATACTTGAAATTAGATTATTAAATATTGAAAAATTAAATGCCCAGTTTAGAGTTCACTAATTTCTGCAAATCCCCTACATTCTTCAATCTAAGTATTTCCAGATTTTTAAACCGGATATTATAGTGCTTCTCAACGGCAAGAATTACATTCACATGAGTCAGAGAATCCCAGCCGGGAACTTCAGGTGCAGTCGTTTCATTTTTAAAATCGAAATCCTCTAATTTTAAAGCCCCGAGGATTACTTTTTTTAATTCTTCAGTTATCATTTTTTCTCCCATTTAATTTCTTCTTTATTTAAGATTTTTTCCCGGTTGGCTTTTCTGCTCGGTTTTCCGGCAGAGCTTTTAATCAGCCAGCGCGGCGGGACAATATAAATTTTTCTAATGCTTACATCCATTTCCATCCCGGCTTTCACAGTATTGTTTTTAAGCTTCTTCTGTTCATCAGGATCAAAAAGATTAGTCTCTGCAACGACACTTATTTGTTCGCTGCCTATCTCGGCATCTTCTTCCCCGAATGCAACAGCTCTTCCGGGGATTACACCTTTAACTTTATTTACGGCATCTTCAATATCTTCAGGATAAATATTATTTCCGGCAACTATGATAATGTCTTTTTTCCTCCCGATAATATAGAATTCATTTTCATGAACAAATCCGTAATCGCCGCTGTAATACCATCCATCCATCAAGACTTCGGCGGTTTTTTCCGGATAATTGCGGTAGCCGTCGAACATGGAATCCGATTTTATGGCTATTTCTCCAATAATACCCGGCTCAACTTCATTCCTTTTGGCATCGACAATCTTTATTTCACAACCTTTTATTGTTTTACCCGAGGAAACGCACGCTCTTGCTGACTCAGGAATATCGATAATTCTAATTTTGCCCGTCGACATTTCCTGCCTGTCCGCTAATAAAACCGCAGGGTCGGTGCCGGGTTCTGTTTGTGTTGCCGCGTAAGTGGTTTCTGCCATTGCATAGCACGTTGAGAGAGCATTCCTTTTTAGCCCATGCTGTTTAAAACGATTGTAAAATTTAGAATGGCTTTCTTCTCTTATTGGTTCACTGCAATTAATGAAAAGCCTCATGCTTTCCAAAGAGATATTTTCAATTTCATCGTCAAGAATTTTATCGGTCATCATGTTGTAAGAAAAATTTGGCAGCCATGTCACCGTGCTTTTCTCTCTTGTGATAACCTCTAAAAGCAAGGAAGGTACTAAAACCCATTCGAAGGGATCAATTTGAACGGAAGTTATACCGAATGCCAATGGCAGGTGAAATGCCGCAATTAAACCCATGTCGTGATAAAGCGGCAGCCAGCTTACAACTTTGTCATTTTCATTAAGCCTAATGGCTTCCGCGTAATTCTCAACATGGTTTAAAACAGCTTTATGCGAAAGCAAGACAGGCTTCTGCAAGCCTGTTGTACCAGATGAATGCTGGAGCAAAAACGGATCTTTACTTTTTATATTCTTATGTATCTTTTCAATTTCATTTAAAAAACCAATTTCGGGATTTAAACATTTTTCCCATTCTAGCGGGAAATAGAGTCCTTTGATGGTGCTTCCAGCCTTTTCCACTAGAGGCTTTATAATAGGTTCTATAACTTTCTCAGTTAAAATCCAATCCAGCCCTGAACGCTGAGACATTCCTTCTATTCCTTGTCTGAATTTATCCGGATGAAGACGCGGGTTTGGGTATGCCAGTACGGCAGGGATTGCTCCTAAATTTGAAACTGCCATGTATAACGGGTAAAAATCCGGGTTATGACGGATTATTAAGGCGCAAACTTCCCCTTTTTTAATCCCTTTTTGTTGTAGCAAATATGAATACTTCTCCGCTGAAGAAATCAAAGAAGAAAATGTCCATCTAAATGGTTCTTCTCCGGCTACCCAATGGACAATGGCATCTTTATCAGGAAATTTTTCCGCATTTGCCGACCACTTCGACCAAAGAATTTCATTGCTTTGATTCATCATTTTATTTTTCCCGGAACCGGGTCGATTGTATTTTCAGGAAAGGCAGCTAAAAGTATTCTCTCAATCTGAATTCGGCACCTATCTCTTCTGCCATCTTTTTTGCTCCTTCGATATCAACATTATCATAGGAAACGAGAGTCATAACAAGTTTTTTGACAAACTGTTTTGTTTTTTTAGCAAAATCTATCATTTCACCAAACATGCCGGGATCCACACCCATAATTTCTGCATATTGTTCGTTATTAGCCGTATTTAAACTAATTGAGACTGTATCAAAAAGATCCTTCATTTCGGGAGTAATATCTCTTTTATTTATTACATTTCCATGCCCGTTTGTATCAAGCCTTGTTTTTCCGTTCCGACTTTTAATAAATCCTGCAACCTGTTTTACATCTTCCCATCTCAATGTAGGCTCTCCGAACCCGCAGAAAACAATTTCGCTATACTGCAGCGGATTCCCAATCTCCCTAATATAAACTTCCGCCGACGGCTCCTCACTTCTGCTCATTCCTAAATTATACCCCTTTATATAGGGTTCTTCTTTTCTTCTGCAGAAAATGCAATCGGCATTGCAGCGGTTAGTTATATTTATATATAAGGCATTCCCTATTTTGTAAGTAAAGCTTGTCTTCGGCAGGCTGCCGATTCCAAACATTCTGAAGGCATTAAACGAAGTAATGCGGGCAATATCTTCAAGCGGCATATTATGGACTTCTGCAATTTTTTGTGCCACAATTTTTACATAGGCAGGTTCGTTTCGAGTACCACGGTGAGGTACAGGCGTCATGAAAGGAGAATCCGTTTCAAGTAAAAGGTGTTCTAGGCTTACCTTTTTTAAAATGTTCTGCAGCTCCTCTGCTTTTTTAAAAGTGATATTGCCTGTAAATGAAAGGAAATGATGCTGCCTGACTAAATCTCTGGCATTTTCAATAGGTCCGCTGAAGCAATGAAATTGTGCCTTTAACCCGGTGCCGCAGTATGATGAAATAATTTTCATTATATCCTCATCCGCTTCTCTATTATGGATAATGACAGGCAGGTTTAATTTCAATGCCAATTCTATTTGATCTTTAAAGGCCCGGATCTGATCCTCTTTCGGTGAATAATCATAATAATAATCCAAGCCGATCTCACCGACAGCGTTTATTTTATCATGTTTTGCTATTTCTTCAATATTGCTTAAAAACCTTTTATCCCAATCTTTGGTGTCATGGGGATGAATACCGACAGCACCGTAAACCATGTCGTATTTTTCAGTCAAATCAAGTGTCTGTTTAGCAGTATTAAAATCAGTGGAGGGGACAATAATGTAGTCTACTTGGTTTTCTTTAGCCCTTTGAATTATATTATCCAATTCACCTTTAAAATTATGATAGAATAAATGGGCGTGTGTATCTACAAACATATTATTCTTTAAGAACCTGTTTGAATTTTAAATAAAACCGGTCTTTCCTGCAAGCTTTTATGATATTTTGAAAAACATAATTTTAAGATAAAAATATTTTTGGTAATAACTCAATTACTTTTCTGATATTTTTTGACACAGCTTCGCCGCTTCAGTCCCATAAAAAACAAAAATAGTTTAACACATAAATAATTTATATTCCGGGAACTAAATTAGGCAGCCAGATTAGCAGATTTTATTTAATCTCATTATAGAAAGTTTTCCTTTAAAAGGAAACCGGTTAATTAAAATCTTCCCCTCAATGGGGATTATCTCCTTTGTTTAATTTAAGCAGTAAATGCCGATTAGATTATAAAAGAATAGATAATCAAAATCATTCACTATTTAGAAATTTTGAAAATATTAACATACAAATAAGATTATTATTTACTATGTTTTTCAGTCACACTTCACTGAAAAAAGTTAAAAATTGGAATGAATTATAACGGGAAGGTTTGAATTTCTCATCAGTTAAAGATAAAATCCTTAAGTCTTGAATAAGGTAAAATAGATAAAGTAAAACGGGGAAATACAAAAAGATTAGTAAAAGATTTTAAGAATTTTATTTTCT
>CAYSGP010000282.1:0-3388 GCA_964430095.1 uncultured Ignavibacteriaceae bacterium | reverse complement strand
CATCAGACGGAGTAATGATTGAGAAGCTTTATCTTTGCGGCTATACTCCAAAGCCGGAGAAAGGTTTATCTTCATCCCAGCGGATTGAATCAATTGCAGCAAAAGAAATATTAAAAACCGCCCTCGGATCAACCCGGAGTGTCAGCTGGGAGTATATAAAAAATCCAAAAGAAGCTATAATAAAATTGAAAGAAAAAGGGATAAAGATCTGCGCACTGGAGATGACTGATAAAAGTATTCCCTATTATAATCTTTCCAAGCGTGATTTCCCTCTTTGCCTGCTTGTAGGAAATGAGATTACCGGGGTTTCCCAGGAGTTGATCGAGCTTTGCGATTTTTCCATTGAAATCCCTCAATATGGGATAAAACAATCATTAAATGTTGCGGTTGCATATGGTATTGCTGTTTTTGAATTGAGAAAGATATTTGATTTAAAATAAAATCAAACCTTAGGTTTTTTATCATTTTGGGATTTTTCATTCTATTCCCGGGAAAGATTCCGAATTTTTACTGTGTTTTCGTACACACTTGCAGGCATGATTGTTTATAGTATTTTCAAAATATAGATTTTCGTTTATCTTTGTTTTCCTAAAAACCAATTTTTAGAACACGTTTAAATTAATAAAGAGGGTTTATGAGAGCACTATTTATTTTATCTTGCTTTTTTACAATTCTTATCAATTCAGGAATTAACGCACAGCAGTCGGAGAGTTCGTCTGCAAATGAAATGGATCCGAATGCAGCTTCATATTACAACGATGCCATTCAGTTTATGAAAGCGCAGCAGTATCAGGATGCTTTGAAATTTTTAGATTCGAGTTTAATGATTTCAAAGGATTACCGCAGTTATTTTCTGCAGGGACAGGCCTATCTTAAGCTGAATGAGGTGGATAATGCAAAAAAATCTTTCGAAGAAAGCACAAAATTGAACCCGAATTTTGAGATGGGTTGGATGGGATCTGGCGATGCACATCTTGCAGCAAAAGAATATGACCTGGCAGTGAACGATTATAAAAAAGCTGCTGAGGTTAGTCAAAATCCAGAAGTTAAGAAAAATGCGGAAGAATCAATAAAGCGTATTGCAAATGCCAAAGCAAAAGAAGATTATAATAAAGGTATCGCATTCTTAAAAGCAAATCAATTTAAAGAGGCTGAGGGATCTTTTAAGGCTGCAATTGCAACAGATGAATCTTTCGATCTGGCTTATATTGGACTAGCAAATGCGCAAGCTGCTAATAAAGATTATGAAGGTGCCATAAAAAGCTACGAGAAAGCGCTTTCCCTGACAACAGATGAAAATCTGAAGCAAAGTATTAAAGTCAGTGTATCAAAAACCTATATGGTTGCAGGTAATAATTCTTACAAAGAAAAGAAATATGATGAATCGATCAGCTGGATGATGAAATCACTTGAAGCATCTCCTTCCGATGCTGCGTATCTTGGATTGGCAAAAGCATATATTGAAAAACAAAAATATAAGGATGCTGGAAGTGCACTTGATAGCGCCAAAACTGTTCAAAAAGCGGTATCAGACGGAGCGATAGCCTATTATACCGGCTTAGTTCAGCTCAATATGGGAGAGGAAAATCAGGCAATTGAATCTTTTACAGAAGCATTAACTGATCCGACATACAAGAAAGCAAGTCAATCCCAGATTGATTATATCAAAGCAAAACAAAAGGGAGCCAAATAGATTTCAAATATTCCGGAGCAGGTGTTGCTGCTCCGGAATATTTTTTCTCGCCTTGATTCTTTTCCAAAATAAACTTCTTAATTATATTATCTTTGAAAAAAAAGAAAATAATTATAACTTGACTTACTGCTGAATAATTTTGTTTGAAGCTGTTCAGCCGTTGCAAACTTTATAAACCGCACTTTCACTAAACTTAAATAATTGAGACCTGCATGAAAAAATTGTTCGCAAAAAAACCGTTGGAAGTTTTGCTGGAAGAATTGAGAGGGGAAAGCAGATTAAGAAGGATTCTGGGACCTGTCACATTAACAAGTTTGGGTATCGGAGCTATCGTAGGTACAGGGATATTTGTCCTGACAGGAATTGCTGCACATGATAAAGCCGGTTCGGCAATAACTTTATCCTTTGCCGTAGCAGGTATTGCATGCATCTTTGCAGCTTTATGCTACGCCGAATTCGCTTCAATGGTTCCGGTAGCCGGCTCTGCATATACATATGCTTACGCTACCTTAGGAGAATTATTTGCGTGGATTATCGGCTGGGATCTAATTCTTGAATATGCCGTTGCCTCCGCTACAGTTGCGCACGGCTGGTCTCATTATTTCCAGGATTTTATCGGAATCTTCGGACTTAAGCTGCCGTTTGCATTAACTAAATCCCCCTTTGATTTCAATCTTGAAACCGGATTATTATCTTCAACCGGAACGGTATTAGATCTCCCGGCTGTTTTAATAGCCGGTTTAATTACTATAATTCTTGTAAAAGGAATTAAAGAGAGTGCGGGCTTCAACGCGACAATGGTAATTATTAAAGTGGCGGTCGTTTTGCTGGTAATTGGTTTAGGGGTCTTCTATATAAATCCCGATAACTGGACTCCTTTTGCACCGTTCGGCTTTACCGGAATAAGCATATTCGGCAAAACAGTTTTTGGTCAAACCGGATTAGGCGGAGCGCCCGTTGGGGTACTGGCAGGTGCAGCAGTTATATTTTTTGCCTATATCGGATTTGATTCAATTTCTACTCATGCAGAGGAAGCTAAAAATCCCCATAGGGATGTGCCTATTGCCATAATTACATCTCTGATAATTTGCACGATATTATATATAAGTGTCTCCGCTGTTCTAACCGGAATGGTTCCTTATAATAAAATTGATATTGATGCCCCTGTCTCAAATGCATTCAAACAGGTCGGGCTTGAATGGGCACAGTTAGTAATTTCAATCGGAGCAATAGCAGGAATAACATCAGTCCTATTGGTAATGATGCTGAGCCAGCCCAGGATTTTTTTAGCAATGGCAAGAGACGGACTGCTACCAAGAGGATTATTCGGGGCAATTCATGAAAAGTTCAGAACACCATGGAAGTCAACCATATTGACAGGAATTTTCGTAGCGGTTCTGGGGGGATTGCTTCCCTTAAGGATTTTGGCAGAGCTCGTTAATATCGGAACTCTTTTTGCTTTTGTGGTTGTTTGTTCTGCAGTATTAATAATGAGGAAAACTCACGCGGAAGCTAACCGTCCTTTTAGAGCCCCATGGGTCCCGTTTGTACCGGTGATGGGGATTTTAACATGCTTATTGCTGATGTTTTCGCTGCCCGGTGAAAATTGGCTGAGGTTATTCATCTGGCTGGCAATCGGGATACTGATCTACGGCTTCTATGGAAGAAAGCATAGTGTAATGAGGCACCTGGAAC
>CAYSGP010000281.1:0-2553 GCA_964430095.1 uncultured Ignavibacteriaceae bacterium | reverse complement strand
CTCTTGCATTGAATTATTTATCAGATTAATTTCCCCACATTGTTATGCAAAGTGAAAATAATTTATATATCAAACTTCATAATTCTGCCCAAAAAAAACAACGGGTAACGATTTTGAAATTCCTTCGGACTGAGAACTTTTCTTTCTCCAGCCGGCAGCAAATCACAAATGCTTTACTTGCCTAAATGTAATTTCATTATTCATAAAAGAGAGTCTCGTGAAATCTTAAAGCTTGAATTTGTATTAACTATATGAAAGGTCAGGCAAACGAAGTTTTTAATCAAAAGCTTAAATCTTGCTAGTTCGATAAACATTTAAAAACTATGCAGGCAAACATACTTTGGACAGGCCGCGAATATTATTCTTTAGAAAATTGTTTGATAACAAAAAATCATGCAGGTTCAGAAATTAATTCAGTAATTATCGGGATGTACAATAAAGAAATTTACAGAATCGAATATTTAATAAAAACAAATGAAATTTGGGAAACGCTGTTTTTTGAGTTGAAAATACAGCTTTATAATAATAGAAATGTATTTAGTTACAAGAGTGACGGCAAAGGTAACTGGACTCTTCTTGAAAAACCTTTAAATGAATTTAAAGGCTGCATAGACATTGACATTCCGCTGACTCCTTTTACGAATACTCTCCCGATAAACAGGCTTAATCTGAACATTAATGAAAGCCGGGTGATCAAAGTTATATACCTCGATATCTTAAATAATGAGATCAAACCGGTGAAGCAAAAATATACGAGGCTTTCTAAAACTGAATATAAATATGAAAATGTACCGAATGACTTTGAGGCAGTAATAACCGTGGATGAGGCAGGCTTAGTTGTTGATTATCCTGAACTTTTTGAAAGAACAATAAAGTGTGAATCTGAATACAGGATATGATTTTATTCATCATATAAAGAATCCTTCAAAAGCAAATGATTACAAAAAACCTGAATGAATTTCCAGTTATTTTCTTCGAGAGTCAGAAGAAATGGAGAAGCTGGCTTTTAAAAAATTATTCAAAATCCGATGGAATCTGGCTTCAATTCTATAAAAAGAATTCCGGAATTAAATCTTTAAATTACGGCCATGCACTTGATGAGGCTCTTTGCTTTGGATGGATCGACGGACAGTCAAAAAGTTTCGATGAAAAATCCTACCTGCAGAAATTTACACCCCGGCGCAAAAAAAGCATCTGGTCTAAAAGAAATACGGAGCATGTCGAGAGATTAATTAAAGAAGAGAAAATGCATCCGGGAGGGCTTGCTGAAATTGAAAAGGCAAAAGCAGATGGAAGATGGGCGCAGGCATATGAATCACCGGCTAACGCGCGGATTCCCGATGATTTTTTAAAAGAGCTCTCAAAAAAACCCAGGGCTTTAAAGTTTTTTGAAACACTCAACAAAACAAACAGATATTCAATTGCCTGGCGGCTGCAAACAGCCAGGAAACCTGAAACACTTCAGAAAAGAATAGCTGCTATAATTAATATGATGGAAGAAGGGAAAAAATTTCATTAAATAGATTGGAAATAGGATATGCTGAAACAAAAAAATAAATATGAAACTATAGATGAATACATTAAAACCTTTCCTAAAGATGTTCGGAATATTTTAGAAAAGGTAAGACAGGCTATTAAAGAATCTGCACCCGGTGCAGAGGAAGCAATCAGCTACCAGATGCCGACTTTTAAACTGAACGGGAACCTGGTTCATTTCGCAGGATACAAAAATCATATAGGGTTTTATCCTACTCCAAGCGGAACCGAAGCATTTAAAAAGGAAATAGCTGTTTACAGAGCGGGAAAAGGCTCCATTCAGTTTCCGATTGATAAACCGATACCAATTTCTTTGATAAAGAAGATTGTAAAATTCAGAGTTAAAGAATCTGCTGAAGCCGCAATAAAAAGTTCAAAGAAAAAAAAGAAGTAAAAATCTTTATGTCTTCAACTAAATATCTTGCTCTGCTGAGAGGAATAAATGTAGGCGGAAATAACATTATTAAGATGGCAAGTCTTAAAAAATGTTTTGAAGATATGGGCTGTATTAATGTGGCAACATTTATTCAAAGCGGTAATGTTATTTTTAATTCAGATGAAAAAGATAAAATTAAACTGACTGTAAAAATTGAAAATGTACTGTCTAAAACATTTAATTATAATTCCCGGGTTGTTCTCATTACAGATACATTTCTGAAGAGCATAGTTAAAACTGCGCCATTAAATTTCGGGAGCGACCCTTCTAAATACAGGTATGATGTAATCTTTTTAAAAGAACCTCTCACTTCTAAAGCAGCAATGAAGGATGTTAAGATTAAAGAAGGAGTCGACAATGCTTATGCAGGAAAAAATGTACTTTATTTTTCACGTCTAATTGCGAATGCAGCACAAAGACGTTTGCAAAAAATAATCACACTTCCAATTTATAAGAATATGACAAAAAGGAATTGGAATACGACTACGAAATTGCTTGCGCGAATGGAAAAAAAACCTGAGAAATTTCCGCTTAATTGAAATCTTTTGTTTTGAATCACCTGTCGGGAAAATCTTCCTGAT
>CAYSGP010000280.1:0-9687 GCA_964430095.1 uncultured Ignavibacteriaceae bacterium | reverse complement strand
TATCTTTGAAATGATCGCTCATAAGGTTGCCTGACTGACCGGTATTTAAAATCATGTAGAATTCTTCAGGTTTAGCGAAATCAAAAATATACCTCATTGCTGGACCCACATTATTTTCGAAAGGTTCATTGTTGAACCTCGGGAATTCTTTGATCCCATCGATAAAAGGATATTCTGTATTGAAAAGGGTTGTGCCGTCGCCACCGATACTGTAAGGACCTATATTAATATATTTATCAAGAATTCCGGAAACTCCCCCAAAGGTATGCTTCATTACCGCCTTGTGAAGCTTTCCCCACTGCCACGCCGCAGGATCTTTCCCGTATTTATTTTCCAGCTCGGATAAAGCTCCGACTAAACTTTTCCGGATAATATTATTTTTATTTTCCAATTCAGGTGTATTAATATTATCGAACCAAACCGATGTCGAATCATTAAGAGTTTTCAGCACTGTTCTATAGGGAACGTTTTCTATAAATATAAATTCCTGGAAAAGATCCTCACCCATTTCATCCCGATAAATACCCTCCATTAAATGCTGGTAGAAAACAGCATATATAGAAGGAACCTGGCTGAATTCATCCATTTTGTAATCCCAGTTCCGGAAAAAGTCTAAAGAAATTTGAAGATTTTTATCCTTGATCTGCAGTCCTTTAAATGCATCGAGAATATATTTTACTATTTTTTGAGCATAAGGAGAAACAATATCCATTTGATATTCTCTAAAATCAGAAGAAGAGTGTTTCGGTTTTCCCGTCATAAGCTGAAGTATTCTTTCGTACCTGGATGAAGGTTCCCATATGTTTGAAATATGATATTTAAAGTTCTTAAGAGTTTTATTATTTGCCGATGCAATGAAATTCGTTCCAGGATTTAAAATATTAGGTATTTCTGCAGATGTGACATATCCTTTCCAATCATATGCCTCTGTAGTACCGTCGTAGACAAAACTGGTGCTGCCTGCCGCTCTATTCGGCAGCTTCCCGCCGAAGAAATAACCTATGTTTCCCATATTATCGGCATAAATAAAATTTTGCCCGGGCACAGAGTAGTTTTGGAAAGCCGATTTAAATTCATTCCAATTTGATGCTCTATTAATTTGATAAAATGTAAAAAGTTCATCACTGAAATCATTTCCCAGCCAGCACATACTTACGGCAGCATCTTTTACCTGCGAGTCATCAGGATATAAATATTTGTATGGATGAATACCAGAAATTACCGGTCCCCTATGGGTAAACTGCACTTCAATCGCAACATCGGACGAATCTTTTACTTTTATCTTTTCCCGGATGATCTTAAGAGGAATCCATTTATTTTTAAAGAAATAATTTCTCTTTGCCGAATCCAATTTCTCAATATAAAAATCGGTATCGTCGAGCATAATATTTGTGACAGCCCATGAGATATTTTTATTTTTCCCGATTACAACCGCAGGTACACCAGGAAGCGTAAAACCTTCCGTCTGCCATTTTCCTCCCTTAATTACTGCGGCAAACCATGTTCCGGGTGCGGTGTAATGCAGATGAGTGTCATTGGCTATAATCGGAAAACCGCTCTTGGATAATTTTCTGTTGATTACCCAATTGTTAGATCCAAGATGGTTTCCATCCATTCTCATAAATTTCCTAAATTCCCGGTCAACTTTAATCATGGACATGCTGATTAGTCCGTAGCTTTTTAACTCAGGCGGAATAATTACAGGGGCGTTTTCCGGATAATCGGGAATAATCGATCTTACTTTTTCCTCTCCAAGCTTTTGTATTAAGCCGGTGAATGAAATATCGGTCCACCAGCTGATGTTTAATTCCCAGGCAAGCATTCTAGCTATTATTAAGCTGTGTTCCGGAATCCAATCATAAGGATCATAATTTAAAACATCGAATTCAACCGGGTATTTTCCTTTAGCTTGGCGGATATACAAATTCACCCCTTTTGAATAAGCCTGCAGCAGTTTTAGCCCGGCGGGATTTATTTTTTTAATATTCTGATCCACAGTTCTTTTAATTCCCACGGTTCTAAACATGTAATCAAAAGGAAGAGTCGCACTGCCGAAAATTTCGCTTAACCTTCCCTCGCCTGCACGGCGAATCATGTCCATCTGGAATAATCTTTCCTGGGCATGAACATAACCTAGTGCAAATGCAGCATCTTCCTCATTTGGTGCAAGTATATAGGGAATTGCCATGCTGTCCCGGAAAATTTCCACCCTTCCGGAAATTCCTTCCGCACCGGTTTCTCCCTTGTAATCCGGCAGCGATGATATCAGCATTCGGTAAAAGATAAAGCCGGCTACTAGAAATACAATTATAAAAGTGATTACAATTCCAAAGATGATTCTCAGCCAGCGGGGCATAAACTTTAATTGTTGTTGAATTCAAATATAAGAATAAAAAAATTTCTCAAGTAATTGAAAGATTTGTTTAAATTAAATCGGAATAGATTAAAATTAAAGTAAGAAAAAAAAGCCGGCTTTTTTAAACCGGCTTTTCATTTTTTGATTTGAATTTAATAAGTGATGTTATTGAAAGTTGTTTTACCGTCGGCAGTACTGCCGTTCTTAATTATTATCTCAAGATCATGCGGAACACTGGGATCCGAAGTTAAGAATTCAACTTTAACACTGTTCGCCAGCACACCTGTTACCGGAAGGGCTGTGAGATCCAAATCTGTTGCATCCGAATGAACAAATTTTATTGTTCCGCCGCTGAAGCTTGAAAGAATCCAGGGCCTTTCGTTATAGGAATCCCAATAATATACATTTGCAGTGTCCGGCTGACTGCCGTTCCAATAATATGAATCAATACTGAACACGGTGTGGATTGTACCTTTTTCAGGTTTCCATCTATTTCTTAATGAATTGGAGCACCAGTGTTCGTAGCCGCCGTTTTGAGTCGGCTCGTCGGTAATATTAATATACACGCGGGCGCTTCCGCTTCTCCAGGTATAAAAACTATCGGCGAAGCAAATTCCCAGAATTCCGTTTTCATTCCCGACAATGGGATACGCATACGCAGCATTCGTCAGTCTTGCGGAGTCGCTTCCTGAAAATCCGATTGTTCTATCCGTACCGTAGTATACATTAGGCCGGTTAAGATAGTTTTTTAAATTGGTGGCATCGGTTAAATTAATGCCTCCGTTAACATCACCGTATTGGTACCCGACACAGCCTACCCGCAAATTTATTCCGTGGGTCTGCAGGTAATTAACGAACGCTATAATTTTACTGGCAACACTGTCGGCTTCTTCATCCATACTGCCTGAGTTATCTACTACAAAAACAACATCCGCATTTAATGTAGTGCTGCCTCCTGCAGAACTAACTAAGATTCCTTTATTCTTAGAATCTTCCACAACAAAAAGAGATTGGTTGGCAACTAAATTTATTTGTTGTTCCGTAACTGGATCTATCACGCCTATCAAGTTAATCATAATCCGGTTTGGGTTACCGGGAACCTTAGCGGGAGCAGGTGCGGAAGGTGTTATATTGTTTATCACTGGTACCGGTGCTGCACCTGTCGGATCCTCGGGTATATCTGTATTGGAGGGATCGCCGCCAACCGGATTATTATCTTTTTTGCTGCAGCCAATGAAAACAACCAAGATTAGAATCAATAAAAGGTGGAGATATTTCTTCATTATAATCCTCCTTTAAAAAATTGAATGAAAAAAATCTTCACTTTTTGGATTATTATGGATTTCAAGGGTAGGTTATTTGATAGTATAAATCCACAATAAAACAAAACGTGTATTTAGCTGCTGAATTTGTCAATTTATATGCCATTAGGAAATTAAAATTAATTCAAGTGTTAAAAATTTGGGGTAAAGAAAAATACCCTATTAGAGCGGCAAAATTCGAAATCTTTCCGCAAAAATTGTAATTGTTAATAAGCAATGCTTGTTTAAGAATTTATAGATGAGCAATTATTTCTTGGAAGTTTAACCGGGAATAGGTAAAATAACCGATTGATATTTGGATGAGCCTAAGTAAAAAGCGGGGATTAATTCACTTTGTAAATGATCTTTATTTTAAAAGATAATTTAATTTTATAAAAAAATTTGAATCCATACCAGCAGTTTATTCACAAATTAATTTTTATATCAATTACAGGTACGGAATATTATTTTCAACTATGTTACCGGCTGCCAATTGCAAATAGCACAGCGAACAGTTTAGAGCTTTTTCACTAGGACAACCTGATCCCGGTCCGACTTTACGACTCCGGCAAAAAAGTTTCTGTATTCGGAATAATTTTCTGCGGGAATTGAATAAGTATTTATCTCTAAATATCTGGTATAGACAATAGATGAATCACCAATTGGTTTTGTACTGGATATGAATTTGCCGAAGGAACATTCAAAATTTACTTCCTCCGGAAAAGTTTCAATAGAATAACCTTTAGGAATCGAATAATAAACTGTATCAATATCAAGATAAGGATAATTAAATCTAATTGGTGAATGTCTTTCAGCGATATCCTTGGGAACGGATGATCTTCGTTCCTCAATATTCGGATGGAAAAAAATTCTGCTGCCGGAAACATTAGCATACCTGGGCAGTAGAAACTGAGTGTTTAGTTCTATCTGATCTTTTTTATCATCCACTCCTTTGAAAATAAACTTATTAAGTTTTATTTCCGGCACTTCAAATGAATTAAGAATCCATTTTTCTCTTTCTTCCGGGGTTGCATCAATCATTGCATGAAGCATATAATTATGCTGGTTTCCTGACCATCTAGTAAAAACCTCTGCGGATGCAGTCCCGTAAGAAGTTATTTTTACAACACTATTCCGCAGCTGGGTATTTTCCTGTGCAGAGCTTATCGGAGTTTTTACTATAACTCCGCCATCAGGTTTAACCATCAACGCTCCCCTATTCTCATTAGAATATCCTATTACACCGAAAAGAATATTCTGACTAGTGCACTCGAGCCATATTGTGTCTTTGTCTCCCGGAATACAAACAATAACATGGTTGAACTGATTACTTGGAAATTCTGCGATGAGAGGCAGGCGATCATCACCGCTGTTGATTAAAACAGGATAGGCTTTAATATTTACTGCATTCAGCAGCGAGATCATATAGTTGGAAAGTGCTTTACAGTCACCGTAACATCGCGAATGGACATATTCAGCATCAAAAGGCTGCCAGCTTCCTATCCCAAGCTGAATGCTGACATAACGGGTTCTCGATTGCATGTATGTGTAAATTTTAAATATCTTTTCTCTTTCATTTTCAGAAGACTTTACAAGGGCCCGCACACCGGCCGCAGATAAATCGGAAAGGATCATTTTATCTTTACATAAACTATAGTACCAGCTTCCGAATTCTTTCCAGGAATTCATGCTGCCTTCATAACCTTCAATCTCAAATTCTGAAGGAGCAATTTGTACAATGGAAGCAATATCTTCAATGTCATCTCCGTATACATCATAGGGAAGCTTTATAAGATTATTTTCCTCCCATATATAAAATTTTTTACCTTCATATAATCTGTTTATTAATTTAAGAGAGTCATTATTGCACCAATACCTTAGATCTTGATTTTCCGGAACTATAACTTCAAACCTGCTTTTTTCTACAGGATTAAGATTAGAGCGCGAGTACCATGTAGGCCAGTTAAAGTCCTCATCATATGAGATGGTATATATGAATTCAACGGTATATGGAAATACGTTGTGGTATAATTCAGAGACTCTGACCCTGTTATCATCATAAAATGAATACCCGCTGTAACCTGAATAATCTTTTATCTCCTTATCTTCAATATCACGGATTTCCTCCCCTTCAGCATCAAAAATTTTCCCTTCGAGATCATCTATTTCGCTGAATTTATCATACCATAGTATTAATTTTCCTAAGTATTGTTCGTCTTTTTTAAAAATTGTCACTGCAAATTTTATTTCTTTTACAGAATTGTTTTTATCGAAAACTTCAAATCTGATTTCATTTACACGGATAACTGCATTCGCTTCTTTTAAAAGAGCTTTAGGAATTTTATGCACAGAATATTCCTTCTCTTCAGCAAAATTTTTCACCGAAATTGTTGTTAGCAAGAAGAGAGAAAAAATGATCCAATTAGAATTATTTCTCATCATTTTATTATTCATAATTCAATTTTGAGTATTATTTAGTCAGACATTCCGGCATTTACTTACGGGTAAAAACAAACTGCTCACCCTGAGAAGCTACAATTCTTGCATAAAATGATTTAAGCTGCTCATAAAATTTAGAATTAATTACTGATTGCTTAATTTCAAACTTATACAATACTCTAATCAGATTGCTGTCAACCTGCACATGCCTGGTGTAAGAACCGATATTAGGGCTGAGATTAAAATTTTTATCAGACAGAGTTTCTTTAAGTTCATAATTTTCCGGAATAGTAATATTTTCTATCATTGTATAGCTGCTTGGATAACCGTAATCTATCGGGAAATTACGGACTGCAGATTTAAACGGATTCTCTTTTAAGCGGTGAATTATGAGAGGATTAAAATAAAATATATCACCGCTTTTCAGGCAGTAGTTTTCGGATGAGACTCTGGATTTTATTTTTAAAGGAAAATCAATACTATCCTTAGCCCCGATTGAAAAGGAATCAACGGTCAGCCCGGAAGCTTCCGAACCATATAATTCCTTAATAACATCGCTCTCCTCCTGATCCTCAAAATCGTCGCGGATATTCAATGCTTTATAATCGGAATAGAGTTCTTCAATATCAGTCTTTATTAAACCTTCCTGATCGATATTAAGGTTTAATATACTTTCCCTAGTATTTGCTTTACCTGAAGAAACAGTGATCCACTCAGGTCCCCCTTTCCTTATTATTAAACCTTGAACATTTAAGACTTTAAATGGTATTAAATCGTATGGACGCAGCGGATTTGTAGCATCGAGATAGTAAATCCGGCTTCCGATCTGAGCTTGGGCTATAACATAATTAAACTGAAAAATAATCGGATACAAACTCTGGATTCTGCCGTGGTCCCTGGTGCTTAGAATTACAGGATCTGCAGCAATGCCCGCACTTTTTAAAAGCGAAAGGAGCAAAAAAGTTATTTCCGCGCTGTTTCCTTTTTTAAATTCTATTACATCATCAGCATCCTGTTCTGCGTAAATCCATTCTTCTTTGTTCCAGACAATTGATTTGGCAACCCAGTTGTAAATTGCCTTCATTTTTTCTTCAGGAGAATTCAAATCCTTTGTAATATTTTTAGCGAGTTCTTCAATTTCGCCTCCGTCATCTATCTTACCGTAAAAGCTATCATTGTCAAGCAGCTCATCAATCAGCTTTTTCCAGGTTGATAAAACCTCTTGTTTCCCAGTGCCAGGGAATGAATAACCTGCCAGCTGAATTTCTACCTGATTAATATAATCATCAATTGTTGTAATAAAAGGTTCGTCACGCAAAGCTGGCACATTTTTAACCGCCCATCTATGCTGCGTGCATTTTACAAGTCCATCGCCGAATAAAGCTACAGCTTCACCTCGAAATGCCTGAGTCACTTCTTCCACTTCATTTACGGCCCAAGCTTCAAACCCTCTTGTAACGCATGCATATGCAATGCAGCGGGGATAGCGGATCCTATATTCACTCCAGACGACAGGTTCATCATGCTGAAATTTCCAATCCTTAATGAACCACATTGAGCTGGAATTTATTTTATACCGGATTTCGATAATGCAGCCCGGTTTTAATGCAGGAAGTGTAAACTTATATTGTGTCCTTTCTTCATCAATCTCTTCTTCAAATACATCATCATCATCTAGTTCAGTTTCTATAATTTCATTTTTTTCGTCTAAAGAATAAGTTATTCCTTCGATATCACTAATCCATTCTAATCCTTTTTTCGTATAAATAACTACTGAATGTGTAGCCCAGTCATATCCGGCAGGAGTAAGAATTTTAACACGAAGATGTCTGTTATATTCCAGGTCCGTCTTATCATCGAAGCACGTTTCACCATAGTCGCATAAAACCACTGCAGTAGCATTGGTATCCGGCGGATATGAAGTCATCATAAGATCTTTCATTGATATTTCACTCCATTCAATTGGAGGCTTTTGAGCTGAAGATGAGGCATCTAAAAGAAAATAAAGTGATAAAAAAAGAAAATACTTATAAGTTTTTTTCATATAAACTCCTGGTATTTTAGTATAGGGGAGATTATTTCTTTTCTTTGGAATGATTTAATATCTTGAGGCAAATTTAATTCCCCAAAAAATCAACAATATAATCACTAGAAAAGTTTTAATATTAATATAAACCATGTTTTAAAAACAAAAAGAATATTAAAAATTTTGATTAGAAAAAAATATTTTCTAAATCAATGTATTACCCAAAAAAATCGTGCCGTAAATTTTAATAGAAAAAAGTCTAATGCACTATAAAAATCCTATAAACCGGATCTGCAGACGGGGAGATTTTAATTCCAGGGGCAGAGAAATGAAATAAGTCGATAAAATTGCCAACAAAATGCCAATTTTCGTCGTCATGATTAAACAACGGAAGCAAATTGAAATCTATTCCGATTATAAATTCTCTCCTGTTTCCGAGATTCTCAACACTGAAACCAAGGGCAGGCTGTATGAATTCCGGCCAATATTTACCGAACGACGATTCAAATAAACCGTGCAAATTAACAGTAAACCAGTAAATATGGTCGTCATAATGAGTTGTAAATTTAGGAGGGAAACTAAAGCTACCTCTGGGGATATAGCTCCATTTAAATTTAAAATTTTGCAGTATGGAGATTCTACCTTGAAGAAAACCGCAGCCTAGGCCGGCCGTGTTGAATGCCAAATCCTGGTAATCAAAACCATACGGAGAGAATGCATGTCTCGAGCAGATATTTCGTATAAACAGAGAATAAAAATTGTAAAGCAGCTGAATTTCATTCTAGATTATCGCTTTTGCCTGAAAGAAATTCTATTTATTGTTTTCAGAAAGCTTCTCCTATTCCGAAGTGGAATTCTATATTTTTAAAAAACCTTTTATCCCAGCTATCCCAGATATATTGTTTTGTGGAAGGATTATAAAACTTGAATCCAAAATCAATTCTGAAGGGCGCAACCTGAGTATAATATCTAAAGCCAAAACCGACAGCTATTGCCACCTGATCGAAACGGAAGGTTTTATAACCCAGCCATGTATTTCCATAATCAAGGAATAAAGCTGAACCGAAACTTTCTATGAATCTGCTGCGCCATTCAAGAGAACCTTCAAGAAGAAAAGTGCCTCCCTTAATATTAGTTCCCTCAGTTACTACTCCTTGTTCTGTAGGTGTTCCTTCCGGAATAAGCTCGGGATCTTGGGATCTCCATCCTCTTATAGAGTTGCTTCCTCCTGCATAGAATGTTCTATTTAACGGAATTCCTGTGTAACTTCCATAAAATTCCTTAAGATGTCCGACTTTAAATTTCGCCCCAAATATATTGTTCCTTTTACGTTCGAAGGATCCATAGAATGCACTGTTAAAGAGAAGCCTGTAAAAAATTGCTCCTTTATATTCTCTGCCGGCGATCTTTGCAGCAAAGTAAGGGAGCGAGTTTGCCTCCTCAATCTGTAAAGACATATTATACCCCTTGGTTGGAAAAAGAATATCATCTGCGGTTGTTCTGCCGAATTCTGCACCAATAGCAGAAGTTATTTGCTCAGATAAGGAATCGTTATTCAATCTATT
>CAYSGP010000279.1:0-5607 GCA_964430095.1 uncultured Ignavibacteriaceae bacterium | reverse complement strand
GGAAACCATCCGCAATATCATATGAGTCTACATCCTGATATGCCTTCTTACGAAGAGCAGATGGCTTCGCGCGATAGGATGCTGGAAAGGAATAAAGAAATTCCTTACATGGGGGCTCATATTGGAAGCCTTGAATGGAGTCTTGACGAACTTGGTAAATTCTTTGAAAAGTTTCCAAATGCGACTGTTGATCTTGGAGCACGCATGGGATATATGCAATATCATGCCGCTAAGGATAAAGAAAAAACCCGTGATTTTGTTATTAAATACCAGGACCGGATTCTATACGCTACTGATAATGTCCAGGAATCCAAAGCAGATCCAAAAATATTTAAACAAGCTGCACATGATAAATGGTTTTCTGATTGGAAATTCTTAGTTAGTGATTCGACTATGGAATCTAAAGATCTCGATATGCCTTTTAAAGGTTTAGCATTGCCTAAAGAAGTGATCGATAAAATATATAGGAAAAATGCAGAGAAACTATTTGCAAAAGCATGGAAAAAATAATCTTAAGTAAAAATTCTAAGATCAATCAGTAATCTTTTAAAACGTTTGATTCTGTAACCCCTCGACGAGGGGTTATTTTTAAATGATACATCAATGAGAAAAATGAGAAATGAACCTAAAATCTCAAAATAGTGGAAATACAACAAGGATCGCTATCTCTTCTGCAAATTGTATATGAACCGAATGCATTATTTATATCTGGATAACATAAAAATCTTTTCAGCATTCTTTTTATAAAGCTTTTCTAAGGTTTCATCGTTTAATCCAAATCCATTGAGCGGCCAATGGTAATTAAACAGCTCTATATTATAGAAATGTTCATCCAGCGATTCAAGAATCCGAAATGTAGTTTCATACATACTTTTTTCAAATCCCATATCAGTGCCGTAAAGAAGTTTATCCTGGTACTTTTCGAAAAAAGCTTTCGTGTAACGGGGAACTGGAGCGTTTTCGGCATATCTTGCACTTATATCAGCATATAGGTTTGCATATTTGTCTAAAAGAACACCAAGTTTATTCAGATCAGTATTCTGATTTGCAAGGTGACAGGCGATAAAAATTGTACCTGGATGTTTTTTAACGGCGTTTTCAAGTGTCTTCAACACAGAATCAAGATCGAGCCCCTCCTGATTATCCAACCTCCAATCAAACGCATTCAGTAAACCATCATTTGTGGAGTCCATTTTTTCATAAAACCATTGGGGCTCCCCGACATGAATATTAATTGGCATATTTAGTTCAGCACATTTTTGAAGCAGGGGATCCATCCTGGGATCGTCAATATGCATACCCCATGCAGGAGGTTTACAATAAAAAAGGCCCTTCCCTTTATCGCCAAGTTCACCTACCCCTTTAGCTCCAATTTTAAAACATCTGACTAATTCTTTAACTGCGTCGGGTCCAAATCCTGGTTTGTCATATCCCGTATAATCGAATCCGCACCAGAGTTCAAATCTGTCCGGGTATTTAGAATAAAAGTTTACCAGTGAATCAAACTCGCCTCCATGTGCATGAGTTAGAAGTATTGTTTTGATTATTCCTGCTTCATCCATGTTTTTAACCCAGAGATCAATTTCATTCCCCGATGCATAGGGATGAGAGTGCATATCAATAACAGGGAACTTGGCTTTTTCAATCCTGGTTATGGGAATGTTATAAATACTTTTTGGCCGGTAATTTTTAAGCAATAAGTTATCCGGTTCGGTTTGGCAAAAAAGAGGTTCAATAAATAATGAGGCGGCAAAAAAAATAATCAAAGAAATATTTTTCATATTAAAAATCTTTTATTTAAACTGTTATTACCTGTACGCCAATGTTCAGGAGATTTTTTAATTCATCTTCAGGAATATTTGAATCTGTTATTACCGTATTAATTTTTGACATTGGTGCAGTATGTACAAAACTTCTTCTCTTAAATTTGCTTGAATCAGTTACTACAACGACTTGTTTGGAAATATTGATCATTGATTTATTTAGTTGAGCTTCTTCAGGAATAGGGGTTGAAATTCCATATTCTGAATCAATTCCGTCTACACCTAAAAACAATTTATCACAATAGAAACTTTTTATGCTGCTTTCTGCTATCGGTCCGATTAACGAAAGAGAAGCATTTCTTAATATACCGCCTAATAGAATTACCTTAATATTATCATAGCTTACTAATTGACTAACAATATTCAAAGCATTTGATATTACCGTTAAGTTTTTTATAGTCTCAAGATTTTTAGCAATCTCTAAAGTTGTTGTCCCTGAATCAATTATAATAGTATCATTGTCATTTATTATCTCAGCAGCTTTTTTCCCTATCTCCTGTTTTTCCCTCGAATGAATTTTAGATTTCTCATTCAATTTGTAATCTATACCAACTCTCTGAATTGATTTTAATCCTCCGCCTCTTGTTTTTATTAATAAACTCTTTTCTTCGAGATGAGTTAAATCATTTCTGATTGTTACCTCACTAACGTTGAATAATTCACTTAATTTGCCTACTCTTACTTGTCCTTCAGATTCCAGAATCTCCAGAATTTTCATTCTGCGGTTGATAGTTGAGGTATCCTTTAAATTGAATGATAAAGATTCCATAATTCATCTAATTAGTTCATTCCAAAACTACAAAAATTATTTAACTTTCAAAACCTTTCCATAAAAGAAAATTAAGCAATAAATAAAAAGTTATATAATTTATTTGACAAGGAATAAAAATTTTTATTATCTTTACAAAAAGGTTTCGAAACTTCAATAGCAAGGTTTTAAAATGCCTGTTCTTGGTTTGTCCAATGCAAAATTAAATGAGCTTGGGGCTTATTATACGGGAAATGAGATTTGGGGTCAGCCTGTACTTTGGAAAGATCTTTTGCACATCACAAATGAAATATATGATGATTTAAAAAAATTTATTAGTGGTATATGCAGTCATAATGATGTCAGCATTATTTTAACCGGAGCCGGAACCTCTTCTTTCATCGGAGATGTGCTTGAAGGACCTCTTCAATCGAGCACAGGCATTCCTACAAAATCCATCGCAACAACTGACCTGGTTACCCATCCGGAAATATATTTTAATAAAAATAAAAAATATCTATTAATTTCTTTTGCAAGATCGGGTGATAGTCCTGAAAGCTCAAAAGTAATTGAACTTGCTGAACTTATTTCAAAAAAGGTTTTCCACCTGGTAATTACCTGCAACAAAGACGGCAGGCTAATAAATGAAGTAAAGAACAAGGAGCATTTTATCTATTTTATGCCCCCGCAGGCTAATGATAAAAGTCTTGCCATGACAGGCAGTTTCACCACAATGTTACTTGCAGGTTTGATAATTTCAAGGATATCCCAGCCCGATATAATCGAAAAGCAGGTGGAGATAATTCACACTTACGGTTCGTTAATATTGGATGAATACGTTGAAAAATTAGAAAAAATTGCTGAATTAAATTTTGAAAGAGCAGTCTTTTTAGGTTCCGGGATTTTTAGAGGCATTGCTAAGGAATCTCATCTTAAACTCCAGGAACTTACCGACGGAAAAATAATTTGCAAGTATGACACATTTTTAGGATTCCGTCACGGACCTAAAGCTGTAGTTGATGAGAGGACGATTCTTTTATATCTCTTTTCTAATAATGATTATGTCAATAATTATGAAATTGATCTTGTTAATGCAGTAAAAAAAGGTAGAAAAAATCTTTGTTCAATCGGCATCATGGAAAAGGATATAGGTGTGGATATTGATCAAAAAATAATATTATCAAATAACGGTGTTAAAGCAGAAGAGGAATTTTTAACGATTGTTTCAGTTTTACCTGCCCAGATTTTAGCTTTCTTTAAATCGATTCAGCTTGGATTGAAACCCGATACACCATCCGACAGCGGAATGATTCATAGGGTTGTTCAAGGCGTAAAAATTTATCCTTATAAAAATAATAACATATGATGATTGCAATTGATCATAAAATATTGTCATTAATCGCAAAGCATAAATCGGGAAAAAAAATTGGCATTGCATCCGTATGTTCTGCGAATAATTATGTGATTAAGTCGGCAATTCTAAATGCAAAAAAAAATAATAAGATTGTATTAATTGAATCTACTTCAAATCAAGTTGATCAGTTTGGCGGTTACACAGGTTTTACTCCTTCAGGATTCAAAAAAATTGTGTTTGATATTGCCGGAAGCGTAAACTTTCCTAAAGAAAATATAATCCTGGGCGGTGATCATCTGGGGCCAAATAGATGGCAAAATGAAAACTCGGATTCTGCTATGCAAAAAGCAAAAGACCAGGTTTCTGCATATGTTGAGGCAGGATACAGCAAAATTCATCTGGATGCAAGTATGAGGTGCAAAGATGATGATCCGGACGTACCCTTGAATCCTTCAATAATTGCTGAAAGATCTGCTGTACTTTGTAAAGCTTCTGAAGATGCCTATAACTCCTCCAACAAGGAATGTGAGCGGCCTGTATATGTAATCGGGACAGATGTTCCATTGCCCGGCGGTGCTAAGTTTACAAATAATGATTTTCATATTACTCCGGCAGATGAAGTGGAAGAGACAATTCAATTAACTAAAAATGCTTTTGAAAAATATGGCCTCGATGAAGCTTGGGAAAGAGTAATATCAGTGGTTGTTCAGCCGGGAGTTGAATTTGGAGATGCTGAAATTTTTGATTATGACCGAAATAAAGCTGTAGAATTAATAAAACTAATTGAAAGCAATGAAAATCTAGTTTATGAAGCTCACTCCACAGATTATCAAAGAAAAATAAATCTTAAGCAAATGGTAGAAGATCATTTTACGATATTAAAGGTCGGCCCTTGGCTTACTTTTGCTTTTAGGGAAGCAGCATTTGCATTATCATTAATTGAAAAAGAATATCTTTCAAACAAAAAGAATGTTAAGCTTTCCGACCTTATGGAAGTGATTGAAGATAGGATGCTTAAAAATCCGGTATATTGGGAAAAATATTATAACGGAACTGTTGATGAAAAAAAATTTAAGAGAAGGTATAGTTATAGTGATAGAATAAGATATTATTGGAACGATAGTTTCGTTAATGAATCTCTAATAATCTTAATAAAAAATCTTACCGAAAATAAAATTCCTCATGCTTTAATCAGTCAGTTTTTGCCGGGAGAATATCAAATGATACTAGATGGATCTTTAACGGATCATCCTCAGGAAATAATTACAAAAAAGATCCTTGATGTTTTGGAAAATTACAACTACGCTGTAAACGAAGGAGAGTAATGAAAGTTCGACCCTGGTTAATTTATGCAATGGTAACAACTGCTTTTTGGGGTATTTGGGGTGCATTGATTGAATTACCTGAGAAAGCAGGTTTTCCTGCCACCTTAGGATATGCAGTTTGGGCGCTTACAATGATACCTCCGGCATTAGTTGCTTTAAAAATAATTGGCTGGAAGCTCGAATTGGACAAAAAATCAATTATACTTGGCTGCATCATCGGGTTAACCGGAGCGGGGGGACAATTAATTTTATTCCAGGCATTAAGAACAGGACCGGCATATTTAGTATTTCCGTTTATATCATTGTCTCCTGTAGTAACAATAATATTATCCTATTTTTTCTTGAAAGAAAGGGCTT
>CAYSGP010000278.1:0-3794 GCA_964430095.1 uncultured Ignavibacteriaceae bacterium | reverse complement strand
AAGAATATCTTTTGCAGTTTCTATTAAATTCATATTTCCTAAAAAAAGTTACACAGAGTTCCACAGAGATATCACAGAGAAACACAGAGACTATAAGATATACCTCTTTATACCCTGCTTTAAAACTGTAACATTAAAATTTATTAATAAACCAACTTTCTTTCCTGCAAATTTTACATGCGTTAATACTTGCGCAGTATGAACTGGAGCTAATGCATCAATATCCAGCTTAACCTTTTCAAATATTATGGGTACAGGAACTTCCATTTCAACTTTATATCCCTTATGCACTAATAAATATCTCAAACATTCTTGTTACTCTGTGTCTTCTCGGTGTCTCTCAGTGAAACTTCTTCCTTTTCAAAACAAGATTATTTAATGGAAATTTCTATTTCTTCATTTAATTTTTTGTAAGAATTGAACGGTCCTCTTTCTCTAACAGTATCAATAACATTATTTATTACATCAACCCACTTTTTTCCTTCCGATGCGGAAACCCAGGAGAAAAAAAGTCTTGAAGAATCAATACCCACAAAATCAAGGAGGTTTTTAAAGAAGATCCATCTTCTTCTTGCATGGAAATTACCGGCGTTATAATGGCAATCGCCAGGATGGCATCCGGAAATCAAAACACCGTCTGCTCCATTTTCAAATGCTTTAATTATAAAAACAGGATCAATTCTGCCGGTACAGGGAACCCGGATTAATCTTGCATTCGGCTGCTGTTTTAACCTGCTTGTACCTGCAAGATCGGCTCCAGTATACGTACACCAATTGCATACAAATGCAATTATTTTTGGATCCCAATGCTTTTCTCTTTCAGCACCCGGAATCACCTTTTCTCTATTTTCTATATTTTCATTCATAATACTAAAAAATCTGTTTTATGTTCTCTTCCACAGTCTTAGTCTCAGACTTTTCTTCACGTCTCCGCAAATGCATGAATCTGCGCATAGATCTGATCATCTTTAAATCCAATTAACTCAACTGATTTGGACGGACAAGCAGCATTGCATGTACCGCATCCCTGGCATAATCCTGAATTCACATAAGCAACAATTTTTTGAATATTCCCTTGCCTGTCTTTAATTTCTTTTATTTCAATTGCATTATAAGCGCAGACTTTTCTGCAGTAAAAACATCCGGCACAGGTAGATTCATTTACCTTCGCAACAACCGGTTCTCTCTCCAGAATATCTGAACCGAATAGCACCAGTGCTTTTGCCGCCGCTGCAGAAGCCATTGCCACTGATTCAGGAATGTCTCTCGGCGAATGGCACGCACCTGCAAGAAAAATTCCCCCGCTGCTGGTTTCCACAGGTCTGAGCTTAGGATGCACTTCCTGCAGGAATCCATGTTTATCATAAGGTACGCCGAGCATTTGAGCCAGCTTGGGTGCTTCCTGCTGTGCAATCATTGCGGTAGCAAGGACAACCATATCCGCATCAATTTCAACTTTTACTCCTGCGATCGTATCTTCACCCTTTACAATTAATTTACCGTTCTCTTCATAAATTCTAGAAACTCTTCCGCGGACATACTTAACCCCGTCTTCTTCAATAGCTCTTCTTACAAACTCTTCGTACATTTTTCCGCCGGCACGGATATCCATATAAAACACATAAGCTTCTCCACCATGAACTTTATGCTTAAAAAGCATCGCATGTTTTGCAGTATACATGCAGCATATCTTGCTGCAGTATGAAAATCCTTTTGATTCATCTCTTGAGCCGACGCATTGGATAAAAACAATTTTCTTTGGAACAGCTTTATCGGAAGGACGCAGAATCTCTCCGGAAGTAGGACCCGATGCACTTGCAATTCTTTCAAACTGCAGCCCGTTAATTACATCTTTATATTTTCCATAGCCGTACTCGCCGTATCCTTCATAAATGCTTCCTTCAGGTTTTTTATCAATCGAATAAAGCTTATATCCTGTAGCAACTATTATTGCTCCGATATTTTCTTCAATAAATGTATCCTGCTGCTCAAAATCTATTGCATCTCTTCCGCAGACTTTCCTGCACATCTGGCATTTGCCGTTTTTAAAAAACGTGCATACCGATTTATCAATCACAGGGATATTTGGTACTGCCTGCGGAAACGGAACATACATTGCCGGTCTCGTAGTCAATCCTTCATCAAATTCACTCAATGCTGCTTTTTTTATAGGACATTTTTGAAAACATAATCCGCAGCCTGTACAAAGCTCATCTTTTACGTACCGTGCTTTTTTCCTGATTCTAACCTTAAAGTTGCCGATGAATCCTTCCATATTTTCTACTTCAGAATAAGACATTAATTTTATTTTAGGATGCTGATAGACTTCCACCATTCTTGGGGTTAAGATGCATTGAGAGCAATCCAGTGTTGGAAAAGTTTCGGAAAGCTGGCTCATATGCCCGCCAATCGAGGGTTCCTTTTCAACTAAAATAACTTCAAATCCTGCATTTGCAATATCGAGAGAAGCCTGAATACCTGAGATTCCACCGCCGATTACTAACGCACGTTTTGTAACGGGAACTTTAATCGGAGTTAATGCTTCATTAAATTTTACGCGCTCAATTGCAAATCTTAAAAGATCAATTGCTTTTTCTGTTGCCGAAGGGATATCATCGTGAATCCATGAGCAGTGTTCACGCAGATTTGCAATTTCAACCATGTATGGATTTATTCCCGCACTGCTGCATGCCTTCCGGAAAGTTTTTTCATGCATGTGCGGCGAGCAGGAACCCACAACAACAGCATCAAGATTTTTTTCCCTAATTGCCTGCTTGATTAAATTCTGCCCGGGATCGGAACACATGTATTTATAGTCTTCCGAATAAACAACTCCCGGGATACCGGCTACAGCTTTTGAAACCGAAGGACTATCGACCGTCTTGCCGATGTTTTCACCGCAATGGCAGGTGAATACCCCGATTCTCATACAGCAGCCTCCTTCAAACTTTTGATTTTTTGTTTGATTAAAGGAGCAGGATCAATTGTATGAAGGTTCAAGCCGAGCTTATTAAAATCTATTCCGAATGCAATTCCGATGAGCTGACTTAAATATAAAACAGGAATTGAAGGCCGTCCGGGATTATGTTTCATAATATTTTTCTGCCGCATATCAAGGTTTGCATGGCACATCGGACAGGCAACTATGATAACATCCGCTTTATGAAGAATTGCATTATCCAGAATATTTCTGCCCAGCTTTTCAACAATTTCAATATGCGGAATGGAGTGAGAAGCGCCGCAGCATTCGGTTTTAAAACTCCAATCTACAGGTTTAGCACCTGCAGCATTTACAATCCCCTCCATTGAGGAAGGATCTTCTTTGTCATCAAACCTTGTAATATCCGCCGGACGAACAAGCAGACAGCCGTAATAGCACGCAGCTTTCAATCCGCTAAGATCATTCTTTAGAAATTCTTTAATTCTGTCCTTGCCGATTTTTTGAAAGAGCTGAATTAAGTTAGAGATTTCAATTCCGTCTGCGTATTTTTCTTCCAGAAGTTCTTCTGTTTGAAGTCTCAATTTTTCATTCAACTTTAATTCATGCTGTGAAGTAATAAGGCGGTTGTAGCAGGCTGCGCAGGGTGCAACAAGATTATTGAGCCCTTGTTTTTTTGCCAGCAACATATTTCTTGCAGGCAATGCAATACCTAGGAGGTGACTGGAAATATGGGCGGAAGAAGCCCCGCAGCAGGACCAGTCATTTATTTCTTCAAGGCTAGTATTTAAAACAGATAGAACTTCTTTAAGAGAAAGATCAAATTCTTTGGCGGTTCCGCTCAGCGAACAGCCGG
>CAYSGP010000277.1:0-3132 GCA_964430095.1 uncultured Ignavibacteriaceae bacterium | reverse complement strand
AAACGTAATCTTTGGGTAGCTGCTCCTGCAGAAGTTTTGAAACATATTCACAGGCTTTTAAAACGGTGGAATTCATTATTCCCTCAAAATATCTTTTATGAAATTAAAAATATTTAAAATAAAAAGGAAACTTTGCAGGTAGTTAAGCTAAAGAAAAAATATCCAATTATAATGTTATTCCTATCATATAAAGAAAAATTTCCGGAATCATCTGTTCGGTTCAAATTGAAGCTGACTCTTCAAATTCCGCCTGAAATAAAGAAAATAAACGTTCTTCCTGTTTCATTTCCTACAGGGAAAAATTTAATTTTTTGATCGAAAATATTTTCAACCGAAATTTTGAATGAAAGATCGCTCATAAAATAAAACGGACATAATCTCTGCTGCACGGAAAGATTAAAATAGGAATATTCCGGGGTTTTTCCGTCAAAACCGGTATGCATAAATTCATCCTGCTCTTCGCTTAAAATAAACTCTTCTGCGATTGAACTGCTTTTGTAAAACCATCCGAGCACTGCCGAACCGTTGTTTGAGAAGAAGTATTCTAATGATGCCCGTATTTTGTGGCGGGGAAAAAAGTTTGATTCGGAATTTTCGATATAGCCGTAGGAACACTCCGTCATCAGTGTCCGGGCTATCTTATATTTCGAATAAAATTTTAAGCCGTAATTATTTTTTTGATCGCCATTAATGTAATTTGCATCCCGAATAATATCGCCGGGATAGATAGTTCTTTTAATTTTGGAGTTTTTCTGGAGGATAGGTTTTTCAATTCCCTGGAAAAAAAACTCTACGGATACAGATAGATTTTCCAGGGAAGAAATTCCCCGGAATCCGAAATAATTTACTCTTTCCTCTTGTAATAAATTATTCCCTTTGATCATATAAATATCAGTATCCGCTTCCGAAGTTTCATATATTTGAAATCTGCCGGAAAAATCGGAAACAGTCGGAAACCTTGCAGCAGATGCGGCAGAAAGAGAAAGTTCTGTCTGACTAAATTTTTTTATTACTCCGGCATTTATAGAGAATGCTGAATTTCCGGAAAAATGTTTATCAAATCTTAAATTCAATTTGCACGATAAAGATTCATTGAAAATGTATTCTGCTGTTCCCGGTACTGCATAGCTGATTTTATCAAATTCTTCCTTAAAAAAATCCTGCTGCACAGGAACTTCCAAGATGCTTTTATTTTTTATTGAATGCAGATTTATTTCAGGCGTTAAAATAATTCTCAATTTTTCGGCAGTAACGGCATTCCATCTTGATAATAATGAATTCTCCATAAAAAGAAACTTTGAAGGAGGTATTCCGGTCATACCGTTTATTTCGTTCAGGCTTCCGTCGCTTTTAATTGCGAAAAATAATCCACGGAATATATTTTCAAATTCAGCCCTGACGGAATAGAGTAATGATTCAAAGTGGACTGCGGTTCCCATGAACGGCGGGATCTCCCATCCGTACCAGCTTATAAAGGATGAATTAAATTTAATTTTTCTATCATCAGGTAAATTCATTTCTAATTCGCCTGATGCAAGCACCTGTTTATCAAGTTTATTATAAAAACGGGGATTCCTATAGTTCATTATTTGATCGTTCACGGAGCTTGAGCTGAAATGGCCGAAGTAGCCCAAGGTTAATCTGTATCTTAACCCTGCTGTTCCGTCCGAAAGTGATAATGCACCTGAAAGAGGAATCTTGTTTATATTCATTGCCGGTGTATTTGGATTTGTAAATGTATGAAAAAGGGGATCTCCTGTTTCACTTCCGAAATATCCTCTGTACCGGATAATTAAAGAGTCCCGGATTTCCTTTCTTTTAAAATTAATTGAACTGAAAAATGAAAATATTTCGTTCTGAGCCGCAGGACTCTGAATTAAATTAATTTCTTCTGCCTGATGAAGATTCAGAGGTAAAAGATTTATGGAGCTGAAGTTAAAAGGCATGACATGAAACGGAATCCCGTCAATTAAAATGCTTGTTGAGGGGGAAGTCCAGCTTTCAAGACTGTTTGCCGAATAGTTATGCAGGAATCTTGTCATCGAGTAATAATCGATCATAAAATTTTCTTCTAAAATATCACCGGGTCTCATTTCTAATAGTGAACCAGAGGAATTCATTTCATACGACTGCGGAAATAAAGCTGTAAAGCGGAAAAAAAATAATAAAGAAATAAATACAGTTTTTTTAAAAATCTCTTTCATAAATCAAAAAAGATTTTTATCCCTATACGGTATAGATTAGTATTCGGCGTGCTGAATATTTTTTGATAAGCCGGGCACAGTTCGATATTAATATTACTGAACATTTTGCAGCTTAGACCTGCCGAAATAAAGAAGCCGAACTCAGATTCAATATTATTTTCCTTCAAACTTTCCGCTGCATCCCCGGTGAAAATAAAAGTTGTATTTGTTATCCCGCCCGATAAATCAAAAGAAAAATTATCACCGGGGAAAAAATAGAATTTAAGACCGGCAGGCATATTCACAAGAAAAATATCAGGTAATACTGTTGAAGATTGATTCTCTCCGGGTTTCGGTTTTAAATAAGTCGCCGATATTGAACCTTCAAAGGATAGATTTTTATCGATGATATAGTTAATTAAAAAACCCCCTTCAGGAGTATTATTCCAGTATTCTTTCAAATCACCTTGGGTTATTAAATGATTTATTACTATACCGGCCGACAAATTCTCCCATATTAACTCCTGCGGAAAAAAAGAAGCGGAATATATTATAAAGAAAATATATAGTAAGTTTTTTTTCATTTAGGCATTAAAAATATATTAAACAAAAATTTAATGCTTGGTTTTTACCCTGTTTTGATGAAGCATAAATGAGAATTTTTCTGCCTATCTATGTAAAAAACCTTAGAAAATGTAAAAATTTACATTAATAAAATGAGGATAATGCTCTAAATCATATTTTTAAAAAGTTTTTAAGGCTTGTGCTTGACAAAAAAAGAGAATTAATTTAATATTAATGTAAACGTTTACATTAAATGGCTGCAACCATCAAAGAAATTGCTGAAAAGGCAAAAGTTTCCATTGCCACTGTCTCGAGGGCTTTAAACGATAACATTAAAGTAAAGTCATCAACCCGCCTGAACATTCTTGAGATTGCAAAAAATTTA
>CAYSGP010000276.1:0-3302 GCA_964430095.1 uncultured Ignavibacteriaceae bacterium | reverse complement strand
TCCACAAGATCCGGAACTGTTGAAAGCTCCACTTGACCAAGATAAGTAATGCTGCCGCCGGTCAGCATCAAGTTTGTTCTTTTAAATATGCGCTAATTATCGGCTTGAATAGTTACATCATAATTACCGATACGCAGATCGTGAAAAGCAAAGGATCCATCAGCAGGATTTATTTCAACTGAATCTATTGGAACAACCTGGCTGACTATCACAAGTGCTTTACTATCAGTCTGAGTGACTTTTCCGATCAAATCTGCATGCAGAAGATCATTAGTAAATTCTTTTGGGATTTGTTGCTCTACAATAGTTTCTTTACAGCCGGAAGAAAAAAAGATTACAATAAGGGATAAAATTATCTTCTTCATTTTAGAAAACTCCTCCTATTAAAAATAGATTTTCCTTAAGAATGAAATTTTTTAGATATTCTGAAAATTCAATGGAGAATAGCTCTGCTTTTTTCCCAAAGCATGTGCCGGAAGAATCTTCCGGTTATATGCCTTTTTTCTGCATATATTGCCTGATAGGAGAAGAGTTTCTATCAGTTTTTTGATAGGCTATATATTTTTTGAAGATATTCTGCTGCCGATCAATCCATATAAAAAGGATTACCCGTTATCTTTAATTTTCTTTTTATTGATTCAGTTGTGGGAGCTTTTGTATTCGGCTGGATACCTCCGGTATAAAGCTCAATTTCTCCCGGTTCAACGATATATTTTATTTCTTCACTCTGTGCACTGATTATCGATATTTGCCTGGGGTGCAAAATGAATTCCACAATTTTCTTTTCACCGGATTTTAAATGAACTCTTTTAAATCCCTGCAAAGAATGAATGGGAACAAGTACGGATGCTTCAGGATCTTTTACATAAAGCTGAACTACCTCATCACCTTTTAATTGCCCGATATTCTGCACTTCAACTGAGACTTTAATATCTTCACCTGCTTTTACCGAATCGGGAGCAATAAGATTGCTGTATTTAAATTTTGTGTAGCTTAATCCGTATCCAAACGGGTATAGCGGTTCTCCTTCAAAATAGCGGTATGTCCTTCCTTTCATACTGTAATCTTCGAAAGCCGGAAGCTGATCGACCGATTTATAAAATGTTACAGGCAGCCTTCCGGCGGGATTATAATCTCCGAACAGCACATCAGCCAAGGCAGTGCCGCCCTCCTCTCCGGGATACCAGGCCTGAAGAATTGCCGGAATGTTTTCTTCAGCCCAGTTTACAGACATAGCACTGCCGCCGGTAAGCACTAAAATTACAGGCTTTCCTGTTTTATAGAGATGTTCTAATAAGTTTTCCTGCACTTTCGGCAAATCCAGACTGGTTCTGTCGCCGCCCGAAAAACCTTCGTAATCAACGCGCATTTGTTCCCCTTCTAACTGGGGAGTTATTCCCCCAATAAATATTATAAGCTCCGTGCTTTCAGCCAGATCCGTTGCTATCTTAAAATTATCAACATCCACCATCTCCCATTGAATGTATAACTGAGGTCTGCTCGATGCAGTGTCTGAAGTCCGGAAATATTCAATTTTAATATTATAATTTCTTCCTTCTTCCAAAGAGATGCGACTTGTTTTGGTGGTAATTCCGGTATGTTCAGTCCAGTCTTCAGCAATTATTTTATCATCGATAAATAAGCGGTATCCATCATCTCCTTTTATAGTAAAGATATAAGTTCCTGATCCCGGAGGAATTAAAAAACCGGTCCAGCGGATTGAAAATTCCGGCAGATTCCAGAGGGTTGGAATCCTTGTTCCGTAGATAAAATTCGGATTATCAATAGGATCTATTTTTGAATAAAAAGGTTTACCTTCAAGATTTTTGTTTTTAAAATATTCCGCCTTCAGCCCTGATCTCCATCCGGCATCAAGATGCCCTTCTTCCGCACTCAAAATATCTGAGGTTAAATTATGAATAACGGTTCCTTCCTCCACTAAATTTACTCCGGGTTCGTAAAGCACTTCGGAGGAAGGATCGATTGTATGCATTTTATTTTCTATACCTTTTAGGAGAGTTACATATTTTGATGGAGTCCCGTTATAGTTTCCCAGAAGCATTTGATAAGAATCGGCTGTCGGTCCGATTACCGCAATTTTTTTTAGATTTTTTTTCAACGGCAGAATATTATTTTCATTCTTCAGCAGCACAATTGATTCCCTCGCCGCGGTTATTGATAATTCCCTATGTTCTTGCGAATCATTTTCAGTAATAGGAATTTTGGAGTATTTCACCATTTCAGGCGGATCAAACATGCCAAGTTTAAATCTTGCAGTAAAAAGTCTTTTGAGCGCCGTGTCAATATCTGATTCGGTAAGCAAGCCTTCCTTAACTGCTTCGATTATCCCGGTTTCATAAACTCTGCCGCACTCCAGGTCTGTTCCCGATTTAATTGCAAGTGCAGTTGCTTCCGCTCCAGAGTGCACGACCTTATGGTGCTCAAAAATATCATTTATTGCACCGCAGTCCGAAACAACATAGCCTTTAAATCCCCAATCCTCACGTAAAATTTTTTTCAGAAGTTCATTTGAACCGCAGCATGCATCTCCCATAAAACGGTTATATGCACACATGATTGAGTAAGCTCCACCTTCTTTAACGCATGCTTCAAAAGCCGGAAGGTATGTATCGTACAGATCATGGTTATCAGCAATTGCATCGAAGGTATGCCTTTTAGGTTACGGACCGCTATGTACGGCATAATGCTTAGGGGTAGCAATTACTTTAAAGTATTTTGGATCATCACCCTGCAGCCCTTTAACAAATGCAACGCCCATTCTTGCGGTTAAATAAGGATCTTCGCCGTATGTTTCCTGTCCCCTTCCCCATCTTGGATCACGGAAAATATTAATATTCGGACTCCAGAATGTAAGACCTTTATACCTGCTGAAATCTTCATTCCTTGCAAATTCATGATGTTTTGCCCTTGCTTCCGTTGAAATTACATCGGCTATTTTAAATATCAATTCCGTGTTCCATGCCGCAGCAAGACCTATTGCCTGCGGAAAGACGGTAGCGTTACCTGCACGTGCTACTCCATGAAGTGCTTCATTCCACCAATTATATTCGGGAATATTTAATCTTGGAATTCCTTCCGCAACATCAATCATCTGGGCAGCTTTTTCTTCTATGGAAAGCCTGCCGACCAGATCCTCAACCCTTTTTTCAACAGGCAGATAGGGATTTAGATAATCCGGCTTTTCATGTACATTTTGTCCCGCCATTGAAGAAAAGAAGAGGAGTACCGAGGCAATTATTTTCATATAAATCTCCGGTTAATTCATGAAATATTTATTCCGG
>CAYSGP010000275.1:0-2822 GCA_964430095.1 uncultured Ignavibacteriaceae bacterium | reverse complement strand
TCTCATCGACATCAAACCCGATTACTTCGAATCCTTTTTTTGCAAATTCTAGGGCTAAAGGGAGTCCGACATATCCAAGCCCGATTATTCCTATTTTCGCACTGCGGTTTTTTATTTTATCTAATAATTCCATTTTCCCTCAGTTGTATTTATGATTTGTTTTTCGTACAATGTTTAAATTTTTATGATGAACTCTTCAAGTCTTCCTAAATCAGGATGCAATCTTCTGACCAAGCACCTTTACGATTCTTTCGGCGGCTTTGCCGTCCCAAAGCTCAGGAATTTTTCCGCACTTCTTTTCTCCTTTTAGCACTTTTTCTGCAGCTTCCTGGACTTTTTTCAAATCGGTGCCGATCAGCTGGTTTGTGCCGATTTCAACCGTAACCGGACGTTCGGTATTTTCTCTCACCGTAATACATTGAACTCCCAGGAAAGTAGTTTCTTCCTGAATTCCCCCGCTGTCGGTAATTACAAGTCCCGCATTTTTGGTTAAAGCAAGAAAATCTATATACCCAATAGGATCGGTTAAAATTACATTTTTCGATAAATTTTCATTCAAACCCAATTCGGCAAGATTCTTCTTTGTCCTGGGATGCACGGGAAAAATAACCTTTTCTTTTTGTCCCAGGTTATTTAAAGTTGAAATTAATTGAGAAAGGAATGAATCCGAATCCACATTTGAAGGCCGGTGCAGAGTAACCAGGATATATTCATTTTTTCCGAGGTGCAGTTCATTAAAAATTTCAGAGTTTTCGGTTTTGGGAAGATATTGGACAAGGCTGTCAATCATTACATTGCCGACTAAATAAATCTTATCATCGTTTACTCCCTCTTTTTTCAGATTGGTCATACCGCTTTTTTCAGTTACGAAAAGAAAATCTGAAATGGAATCTGTAAGAAGCCTGTTAATCTCTTCGGGCATGGTTCGGTCGAAGCTTCTTAAACCGGCTTCAACATGGACCACTTTTACATTAAGTTTTGATGCCACCAGGCTGCAGGCGATTGTTGAGTTTACATCTCCCACTACAATAATTACTTCCGGTTTTTCCTGCAGCAGAATTTTTTCAAATTCAATCATCACCTTTGCAGTCTGTTCCGCATGTGAACCGGAGCCGACCCCCAAATAAAAGTCGGGATAAGGGAGCTCAAGATCATCGAAAAAAATCTTGGACATTTTCTCATCGTAATGCTGCCCGGTATGACAGATAAGATGGTTTATACCTGAATGATTAACACCGGATTTCTGAAATGCTTTATGAATCGGAGCCACTTTCATAAAATTCGGGCGCGCACCGACAACCGAAATAATCTTGCTCAATATCGAAATTCGTTAATATTAAAAAATTTTTGAACGGACAATTTATGGAAACCGGCATTTTTTATGCCGAGAGGAAAAACACAGCTTCGCACCTTGAGCAACAGCATACTGTCTCAACTGTATCAAATTCGCATCTTTGTGCTTTATAATAGTACATTTTAGCCCGCTAAATTTACTAAAATCAAAGATGAAGTGCTTTGGAAAATTTTGCAGCCGTTTATATAAATTCTTTAAAAACTTATAGATAGAGAATATTTAGGCAGGAATATAATCTTGAACTAAAAATCTTAAACTATAACTCTTAAACTGGCAGAGCCAGAGCCAAAAGCTTAATGAATCCTCTGCTTTTATCTTGCGCAGTATGTTCGATATTCATTATTCGATGTTCGATATTCGAAATTCATTTCCGCTTTGAGTAGATTTTAAGAACTAAAGGATTAAATTATACCTTGACTTACTTCCCTCACAACAGCACGCCTGTAAGAAAAATAATTGCAACGCTGAAATATATCACTAAACCTGTTACGTCAACCATTGTGGCAACAAGCGGAGCGGATGAGGTTGCAGGATCAAGACCTAATTTTTTCAATATAATCGGCAGCATGGACCCGGACAATGATCCCCATAAAACTATAACTATTAAAGAAAAAGCCACTGTTAACCCGATTAAAAACCAATATTCCTGGATAGCATTAATGAAGTTTGACAGAACAACAACCTGGAGAAAACCGATGACCCCGAGAATACAGCCGAGAAGCAGCCCTGATAAAATCTCCCGCCTCATTATCAGCCACCAGTCGGAAAGTGCTACTTCGCCGATTGCCATTGCACGAATAACCAGAGTGGCGGCCTGGGAACCGGAATTTCCGCCGCTGGATATTACAAGAGGAATAAAGATGGAAAGGACCACTGCCTTATCAAGTTCATCTTTAAAAAATCCCATTGCAACTGCCGTAAGGACCTGGCTTACAAACAAAATAGTAAGCCAGAATGCCCTTTTCTTAACCATCTTTAAAACCGGAATAGTTGAATAAGGCTCTTCAAGAGCTGCAACCGCAGCTAGTTTATGGATATCTTCCGTTGCCTCTTCTTCCGCTATATCCAGTACGTCGTCAATTGTAACAATGCCTATCAATGCGCCCGATGCATCTACAACCGGAAGCGCCGTTCTGTCGTATCTTTTAAAAATTTCGACCGCCTGTTCCTGGTCATCCGTAACCTGAAGGGCAATAAAATTTTCGTCCATCAGGTCGGCCACAATCTGGTCCGGCTGGGCAAGGAGTACATACCTTATTCTTATATCGTCAATTAATTTTCCTTTTTCGCCGAGCACATAAATAACATTGAGCGTCTCGCTGTCTTTGCCATTCTCCCTGATATAGCCGAGAACTTTATTCATATCCCAATCGGGCTTGACCGCAATATAATCAGGAGTCATTAATCTTCCGACACTGTTTTCCGGGTATCCGAGCAGCGTAACCGCGGTCTTTCTTTGCTCCGGCGA
>CAYSGP010000274.1:0-9047 GCA_964430095.1 uncultured Ignavibacteriaceae bacterium | reverse complement strand
GATGTTTTCTTTTTAGTTAATGAGGCACAAAGAAATTTAAACTTGATGTATCACGGAAAATATAAAGAATAACTATTCAGAGGTAAAAAGATAAATTAAAAATTAGGCAGGCAATGATTCACCATTACCTACCCTTATAAGGAATAACCATTTCCGTCATCGTCCGCCATCCTGCCTTGTATTTTCCCCTCTTCCTTTCTTAATTTCAATATATATAATTAAATTATCGTAAATAAAATCCGGAGTTTATCTAAATAAATATGCAGGATTTCGATTTCAGCCGTCTGAGTAAAATTAAGATTGTAGTTTTCGATCTGGACGGCACTCTGCTTTCGAACAAAGGTGAGATAGGAGCTGAAACAAAGGAATTAATTAAAAAACTAAAGAGCCATAAGATCAGGTTTTCATTTGCTACCGGGCGTTTACATACCGCAATAATGAAATATGCCGGCGAGCTGGAAATAGATAATCCTTTAATTTCTCTCGACGGCTGCTTAATAAAAAGTTATCCGAGCAATGAAATATTATTTGAATCCTTTGTAAAAGAAAAATACGTTAAGAAAGCAATCAACTTTGCCGAAGAATTTTTAGTAAATGCGGCGCTTTGCCATGATAATGCTATTTACTATACTGAACAGAATTCGATTATTCCCCAGATAATAGAGAAATTCGGAGCTAATTTTGAAACCGTGCAGAGCTACGAAAATTTGTGCGGTAGAACCCTGGAGGTGGTATTGGCAGGAGACAACCGCGGGGCAATTAAGTATATTTACGAAAGGATGCACTTTCCTTATTCCGTCGGCCTGAATACTTCTTTAATTAAATCTAGTACTTTTGAGGGAATATATTATTTAGAGATCCGGCGTAAAGGTTCATCAAAAGCTAAAGGATTCCAGAGATTATTAAAATACTTAAAAATTAAGGAAACCGATGCTGCCGTAGTGGGCGACTGGTATAATGATATAAGCTTATTCCAGACTAAAGCAGTTAAGGTGGCTTTAAGCAATGCCGTACCGGAAATTAAAAGACTGGCAGACATTATTACAAAAAGAAATAACAATGAAGACGGGACTGGAGAATTTCTTCAGATGATCTTAAAATCGAAAAATATTAATGGCTGAAAAATTAATCCTGAAAACAAGCAAAAGAATAAAGCTCCTAATCGGCTTCATCACCGTTCTGCTTATAGTATTAATGTTCCCTAAGGGCGAATCGATAGAATCCGAAGTTACGGAAGGAAGCATCTGGATACATGAAGACTTGATCGCGCCGTTTACATTTCCAATCATAAAAGATTATGCGGTCTACAGTAAAGAATTAAATGAAGCCCGAAACGGTGTATACCCTGTATTCGAAAAACGGGAAAACACTTTAGGCAGAGTACTTGATTCTTTAAAAACATATAATGCTTATCTCCTTAAAATATTAAACAGCAGCTTAATAAATTCTTCGGCAAGAAATGAAAATACTACGTTCCTAAACGATGCTTCTTTAAACACCTTTATAAATCTTAGGAAGCAGGAGCGGAATCTTCTTGCCAGCAGAAGCACAAGCCTTAACCAGATTTTTTCATTCATTAATGAAATAATTATTGAACTTTATAGAACAGGAATTGTATCTCACACAGCTGATGATCTTAAGAAAGACAGCATTGCAGTAAGAACAGGTAATATAGATAATATTGAAAATATAAGTGATTTTTTAGCAATCAATGAGGCAAAAGAAAGATTAATTAGAGAGATAAAGAAAGTTGAATACAGCCAGCCGGTTGAAGAGGCTATAATCGAATATGCGGTTCATTTCGTAAGACCCGATTTGGTCTACAGCAAAAAATTAACCGATGAAGAAATTGATCAGGCGGAAAATAATGTTTCCAAGTATTCGGGGTTTGTAACTGAGAATGAAAGAATTATTGCAAAGCATGACAGGATTACTAAAGAAACCAAGCTTAAGATTGAATCTTACAAGATAGCAAAAGGTGAAAAAACCGGCGATGAAGGCTACCTGCTGCAGATCCTTGGCAAATTTATTCACGTTTCATTCTTATTCTCCCTTCTCACAATTTACCTTTATCATTTCAGGAAAAAAGTTTTTTACGATAACCAGAAAATTCTTCTGCTGGCTATAATCTTTTTATTTATTTCGTTTATTACATTTTTAATTAACCAGACTAATGTCCCTGCTCCGCTTCACCTGCTGATTTTTATTCCTGCCGCTTCAATGCTTATCACAATAATTTTTGATTCCAGGCTCGGTTTTTATTACACGGTTATTCTTGCCTTAATAACCGGCGCATTGAGAGGTAATGATTATGTATTTACCGCAATGAATTTGTTTGCAGGTGCTCTTGCTGTTTATACCGTAAGAGATATTAAAAACCGCTCCCAGATTTTCAGATCCTTCCTGTATATTTTGATCGGATACACCGCAGCTGTTATTGCTTTCGGGTTGGAGCAGTTTGCAGATGCCGAATCCATCCTTATCGAATTATCTTTTATAGGCTCAAATGCATTGGTAAGCCCTGTTTTAACTTACGGGCTTTTGATCTTCTTTGAACGTTTTTTCAGAATTACAACAGACCTTACGCTGCTTGAGCTTTCAAATTTTGACCGTCCACTTCTGAAAGATCTTGCACGGAAAGCTCCCGGTACGTTTAACCATTCCATGACCATGGGCACTCTTGCCGAAACCGCAGCCGAAAGGATTGGTGCAAATCCTCTCCTGGCAAGGGTAGGCGCTTATTATCACGATATCGGAAAAATTCTGACTCCGCAGAATTTTGTCGAGAACCAGCTTAACAACCAGAATATTCATGAAAATCTTTCTCCTGAAGAGAGCGTAGGTCTGATTTCGAAGCATGTAAAGGAAGGAATAAAGCTTGCAGAAGATCAAAAGCTGCCCCAGGAAATAATTGATTTCATCCCGATGCACCACGGGACATTGGTAATGACGTATTTCTATGAAAAGGCAAAGAAGCTTTACGGCGAAGAGAAGGTGAACATCGAAGACTATAAATATCATGGTCCCAAGCCGAATAGCAAAGAATCGGCAATAGTAATGCTTGCCGACGGCTGCGAATCCGCAGTAAGATCAATCGAAGAGCCCGATCAGGCAAAAGTTGAGAATGTAATTGAAAATATTATTCAGTATAGAATTGCCGACGGGCAGCTCCATGATTCCCCTTTAACTTTTAAAGACATAAATAAAATTAAAGAGGCATTTACAAATATTCTGCTTGGACAGCATCACCGGCGCATCCGTTACCCGATGCAGGAAGAAATGGAAAAGGGAGTTGAGCAGTTAGCCGCTAAGACTTCTCCGGAGGGAGAAAAAAAAGAATAATATGAATCTCTTCCTGAAGGAATATTTAAATATTCTGAAGCTTGAAAAAAATCTTTCCGAAAATACTGTAAGCTCTTACTCCAGCGATATAACTTCCCTGATTAAATTCCTGGAACCCTACGGTATAAGCGACCCTTCCCAGATCAGTTATAATCAGATTGCTTCGTTTTTCAGATCTCTTAAGAATCTGGGCCTTTCCAGCTCTTCATCGTCAAGATATTATTCTTCCATTAAAGGCTTTTTCAAGTATCTTTTTGCCAATAATTACATAAAGGAAAATCCGGTTGAGAAATTGGCTGCGCCTAAATTATCGAAGAGGCTTCCGGAAGTATTATCCATTCCTGAGGTTGATAAGATATTATCAAAACCCGATACCGGGGATAAGCTTGGATTACGTGATAAAGCATTATTGGAACTGCTGTACGCCTGCGGGACAAGAGTTTCCGAAATGATAAATCTGCAGCGGTCCGATCTTTTTTTCCAGGAAGAAATAATCCGTGTTTTCGGCAAGGGATCCAAAGAGCGGTTAGTTCCGGTAGGAAGTAGTGCAATCCGATGGGTGAATACATATTTAAAAAACAGCCGCCCTTTGCTTGAGAAAAAAATGAAAAGCGGGAATTATCTTTTCTTGAATAACAGAGGGACAAAATTATCGAGGATGGGCGCTTGGAAAATTATTGACCGTTATGCCAGGGACGCAAAAATAATGAAGGCAGTTCATCCGCATACATTCAGGCATTCATTTGCCACACATCTTCTGGAAGGAGGCGCAGATCTCCGCGCTGTCCAGGAAATGCTCGGTCATGCCGATATTTCTACAACACAAATCTATACACATATTGATCGCGAGTACATTAAACAGGTGCATAGAGACTGCCATCCGAGAGGATGAAAAAAGAAAGTATGAAGCACGGAGTAAGGAGTATGGAGATGTATGTAAGCAATTATATTTCATATTTTTAATAGATTAATTATTGAGATAAATCTCCGTGTGGAAAGTGTTGAGAAAAGGTTCACACAAAGTGCGCAAAGAATCCGGTAAGGTCGCAGAGAAATTTATGCAGTCATTCGGTTATGCAATCATGCATCCATGCAATCATTCATTCATTCAATCATTCAACCTAGAAATCAATTATTAAAATTATTCACTCATAGCATAAATGAATTTGGGCGATATACAAGTCAGCGATAAGCTGATCTCATTTTTTACATTTCTTCCCGTATTTTTTATTTCATTATCGATTCATGAATTCGCTCATGCTTTGCTTGCATATAAACTAGGAGACAATACTGCAAAAAACCTGGGCAGGCTCACATTAAATCCCTTTAAGCATGCGGATATTGTGGGAACTTTAATTATGCCGCTTGCTTCATTTGCTTCGGGTTTTGCATTAATCGGATGGGCGAAACCGGTTCCGGTGAACAGAGCAAATTTTAAAAATCATTTACGGGATGATGCAGTTGTTTCATTTGCCGGTCCGCTTTCAAATTTTATTCTGGCAGTTATTTTTTTCCTTTTGTTTTCTGCATCTATTAATTGGGGATTAACTTCGGATAAATTCCTGATCAATTTTTTCTGGTACGGGGTATTTCTTAATATTTTTCTGTTTGCATTCAATCTGCTCCCCTTTCCTCCTCTCGACGGTTCGCATATTTTATTCGATTTATTCCCGAATAAATTTACCGCATACCTGCTGAATATAGGCTTTTATGGCTCCATAATCCTGCTTCTCTTTATTTACAGTCCTTTGTGGAAGTATTTCATGCAGTTCATCAATTTAATTCTCGGAGTTTTCCTAAGTTTAGCCGGGATATCCTGAGAAAATATTTTTTCAAACCTTTCCTTTTAAATACGCCTGCCTTTTTTCTTCCGGAAATTTCTCAATTGCATACCTCAGCATAGTACGCGGCATTTTTCTGTAATGCTTTTTAAGAAATTCTTCCTCTGCATTAATATCCCGCTTCCCAATTTCTCTAAGCATCCATCCGGCAGCTTTATGAATAAGGTCATGCTTATCGTCCAAAAGCATTTTTAAGATTTTCAAACTAGTACCGAACTCATTTCCCCTGATAAAAGTAAAGGTTGAAAGAACTGCTATCCTTCTTTCCCAAAGATTTTTTGACGAAGCAAATTTTAACAGCAGATCTTTTTCTTTGTCCATCAGGTACACACCGATTATATTAGGAGCAGAAAGATCGATTAAATCCCAATTATTAATTCCTTCCCTGTTCTTCAGATAAAATCTATAAATTTTTTCCTTTTCGGATTCATCTCCTTTTTTGAATTTCAAAACTAAAATTAAAGCTGCCGTAAGTCTTTCTTCATGAACCGGGGAGTCAAGCATTTGCTTGAGATGATCGTAAGATATTGGAAAGAATTCTTTTACTATTCTCCGGATAACAGGCAATTTTATCCCTATAAATTGATCCCCCTCCCCGTAGCCTCCCGGACCGGTTTTAAAAAACCATCGGGAATTCTTGGCATATTCCTCATTTGCATTGGCTTTTAATGCTTTCCTTAATTCTTCCAGCATAATGGGGCTCACATCATAATTATTTTTTTTTGAATTACTGGGGATAATTTAATACTTTTTTCGCATCTTAATTTTTACTATTCCCTAACTTTCATTTAAAAATTTCCAAATAAGCATGAGCAATTCTTTAACCAAAGCATACCAGCTGCACAAAGATGATACTGAACTAAAATTAACGGTTGTAATCGGCGAAGGTCAGCTAGGAGTTACCTCGGTAAATCTTGAGAATGATCTTATTGTAAACAATGAAACCGGAACTGTTGAAAAGATCATCGGCAAATGCATCGATCTTATCGGCAAGTCTCTTTACTGCAGCTCAACCGTAACCGATGTCAGGACCGAAACAAACAAAACCAGCATTACTTACAGACTGGAAGGCGGGATTAATTTTTATGAAAATACCCTGCAGGAAACGGTTAACAATGAAGGAGATGTGGTGCGGTATACTGCCAGCTTTTTCTTTTTCTAATTTTATTCAATATTTAAAAACTTTTAGGGAATAGAGTAACACCGGATTTATCCCGGTGATAGGAAAAGCCTTAATACCTTAATAACTGTTTCAACAGTTTGCTGTATCATTTCTTTTCCTAAATATTTATTAAACAAAGCATGAAACCTGTATACCTTATAAAACTTCAGTTAATTGTTGTATTTCTATTTTCAATAAACAGAATAACGTTTTCTCAGGATGATCTGCTTGAGAAAGAAGTTTCATATAATATGCTTCTCCCTCCTGTTTCCCCCGGTTTTGTTTTAATGGGAAAAGAGCCCGCATCCGTCGAACGTCCCGGTTCGGTTTCAGATCTCGCAGTGACAGTTCTTAATCAATCTAAAAATTTTACAATTATTCCTTTAAACTATGCATTGGAAGCCGCTCCTTACTGGCTGATCGGTGCTCCAAATCTGACATTTGAAGAATACGGCAGGGAAGGTTCTGTGCCTGAAAATTTTCTGCAGACACTTTCTGTTTCTTTAGCTTACTCGACAGAAGAATTGGATAATACCGAGGAAAGCTCTTCCATTACATCGGCAGCTGCCGGAGTAAGATTCTCGCTTCTTAAAGGTGCAGTCGATCCTGCATTTAATGATTATTCCTTAAAACTCGATTCAATTATTGAGAGGATGAAATTCATCAACAAAATCTTTCAAGAAGAAATTGTTAAGAGGAAACAAGGTGATAAAATCCTTGATTCACTAAAAAGGATTTTATTCCGGCCGGAAATTACAGCGGAGGAAGTTAAAACCATAGAAGAAAAACTCCGGCTGCGGAATGAAATAATCGAAAATGAAATTAATGCCGAGCTGAAGGATCCTTTTTTATCCGAAGCAGAAACCATACGGAATATTGTAAGCACAATACAGTTAAGAAGAATCGGTTGGAAGCTTGATTTTGCAGGGGGAATTTTGGTTAATTTTCCCGGGCAGGAATTTAATAAAGGTGAATTCAGCAGGTACGGACTTTGGTTCAACGGCGGATACGAATGGACAAATATCAGCGGATTGGGTGTGTTCCGCTTTTCAGCAGATCCTAAAATATCCGGTTTAAATTCTTACGACATTGGAGGAAGATTCATTTACGATAACCTCAGGATGTTTGCATTTTCCGCTGAAGGAATTTTCCGGAAACTTTCCGGGTCGGGAACGGATGATTCCCAATGGAGAGGTGCAATAATTATTGATTATTACTTTGGTGAGAATAAAAAGATCTCATTTACATTCGGAAAAAACTTTGAGGGACAAACAGGATTTAATACCGGCGGAGATTTAATTACAGCTGTTAATCTTCTCTTCGGATTCGGAACGGAGAGACCGATTCAATAACTGTTATATTGCTAAATTGCTATATTGTTAAACTGTTTTTATAACAATAAAACAATACAGCAGTACAACAATTAGACAATTTAACAGTTCGGCAATTTACAGGCATTATTTTTTAATCAATTTATAATAAACAGATCCTGCCTTAAAATTAACCAGCTTTATCCATTTGTCTATCAGCGCTCCCGCTTTCGAAGCTTTCCAGTCTTTTTCAATATCATTATGACATTTTATTCCCAATCCGGCTCTATCGTGATGGCAGAACTTGCATTCAAGAGGCTGGCAGCCTGTCCCATACAAAGTACATAAATTATTTTCTAAAAAAGTACACCAGTTATTTGAAAACTCCTGAAGAGCAAAATTTCCTTCGCATCCTTTGAACGCGGGTGAAAGCACGCCGAAATTCAGTTCGGGAGATATTTCCAGCATCATTCTATCCGCATAACCTGCATTGATTGCTTTGGAAGCCTCATCTGCTGTCCACCATCCCGGACGCCTGCAGTAATTAACACAAGTTTCACATGAACAGGGTTCGGAAGGAGTATATTTATTCTGCAGTGTTTTTTTGCGCTTCATTGTTATAAAAATATTAAATATTAAATTAAAATATTGTAAGTTTGATTAAATCCTTTGTGTTGATAAACCAAGTAATTAATATAAACACATGAAAAAAAAGATTTTTAACGCAATTTTTTCCTGGACAACGTTATTAACCATCTCAGTTTTTTTGTTTGCCTTTATTCTGCCGATATTGCCGGAAACTTTAGGATATTTCCCGGCCAGACTGTTTCTTACCTTTATTATAATTGCAGGGATTTATTCGATTGATAAGCAAAAAAATTATTTGGTTTACCTGGTCATTGGAGCGGTTCTTATGAACTGGGTTTCCGTAATGTTCAATTTTTGGTTTCTTGCGAGTTTCTCCAAATTGTTCAATATTATTTTCTTCCTCATAGTTGTCATAACGCTTATATGGCAGGTTGCTACCTCAAAAATTGTAACAACAAAGGAAATTCTTGAATCGATTAGCGGCTACCTTCTCGTAGGTATTATCTACTCAATAATAATTTCCTTTATTATACAGAATGATCCCGGTGCTTATAATGTTGCCTCTCAAACGAGTACTGTTGAAGTCAGCACTCTGAATTTAAGCGTTTCATCGTATTACGGTTATGTTACGCTGGCTTCTCTTGGTTATGGAGATATTGTGCCGCTTAAACCTTATACACGTTCGCTTGCTACTTTTATCAGCATTACCGGTCAGCTTTATATTGCCATTTTAATTGCACTTTTGGTCGGTAAATATGCTTCCAATAAATCGAACGGGAAATAGCATTTATATCTTGGGAGGAA
>CAYSGP010000273.1:0-6500 GCA_964430095.1 uncultured Ignavibacteriaceae bacterium | reverse complement strand
ATTTTTATTTTTTCTTATCCTTACTATGACCTCTCCAAGCGCTTGTCTTCCAGAAGTTACAGAGCGGACATGATATGATTCCAATTCAGGCTTCAGTTCGAGTGCTCTTTCTATTGCATTGAAGCATGCATCGACAGATCCGTCACCTGTTGCAGATTCCTGCTTATAACCGTCTGTACATTTTATCTTGACTGTTGCTGTGGGAATTGAATTGGTTCCCATAGTAACATGTATATATTCCAATTCAAAAAATTCTTCTTTTTTTGTATAAACCTGATCTCCCATCAGAGTTCTCAAATCCTCATCGTATATTTCTTTTTTCTTATCAGCAAGATCAAGAAAACTCTGATAAACCGAATTAAGCTCATCTTCCGAAAGATGATATCCAAGTTCCGCAAGACGGGATTTCAATCCATGGCGACCGGAGTGTCTTCCAAGAACAATTTTTGTTTTATTTACACCCACACTTTCGGGAGTCATTATTTCGTAGGTCTGTCTGTTTTTAAGCATTCCGTCCTGGTGAATACCGGATTCGTGAGCAAATGCATTTTCTCCAACAATTGCTTTATTCGGCTGTACAATAATTCCGGTAAATGAAGAAACCATTTTGCTGGCATTGTATATTTCTTCCGTATTAATTTTTGTAAAATAGGGATGAATATCTTTTCTAACTTTCAACGCCATAACTATTTCTTCGAGAGATGCATTCCCGGCTCTTTCTCCGATTCCGTTAATTGTGCATTCAACCTGTCTTGCTCCGTTTTCTATTCCGCTTAAAGAATTAGCTACAGCCAAACCAAGATCATTGTGACAGTGCACGCTTATTATTGCTTTGTTTATATTTTTAACTCTCTTTTTTAACTCGGCTATTTTAGTTCCGAATTCCGAGGGGAAAGTATACCCTGTTGTATCGGGAATATTAACAGTTGTGGCTCCGGCTTCAATTGCTGCCTCAATTACTTCAGCAAGATAACTCATATCTGTTCTCCCCGCATCTTCAGCAGAGAATTCAACATCCTCGGTAAAAGTCCTGGCATATGCGACCATTTCTTCCGACATTTTCAGAATTGTATCTCTTTTCTCATTTAAAGTTCTGCCGTAGCGCTCGTCTGCAAACTTTCCCATGATGTGAATATCCGAAGTACTTGCAAAAGTATGGATACGGAACCGTTTTGCATTTTTCAGAGCATCATAAGCCGCTTTGATATCAATTTCTTTAGTTCTTGCTAAACCTGCAATAACAACGTTTATTTCATCTGAAATTCTCTGCACTGCTTCAAATTGGGCTGGAGATGAAACGGGAAATCCTGCTTCAATAACATCGGCATTAAGTTTTTCCAGCTGCCGGGCCACTTCAACTTTTTCTAGAACATTTAAAGAAGCACCTGGAGATTGTTCGCCGTCCCTTAATGTTGTATCAAAAATTATTATTCGGTTAGTTTCCATTTTTTAATCCTTAGTTTTAAATGGCACAGAAGATATGACAGATTTTGAAAATCCGTCATATCTAAACTTATAGTGTAAAAACACCTAAAGCTTGTTCATCATAAATTTGTTTGAAAGAATCCATAACGGCATCACGCATTTGAGTTGTAGTCACCAGATTATTTCCTGCTTCATAAATATCGGCTGTTCTATAACCCTTGGAAAGAGTTCTCTCAATTGATTCATCAATCAGCTCTGCTGCTTTATTCATCTGGAAAGAATGTGAAAACATCATTGCGGCAGAAGCGATTGCAGCTAACGGATTTGCCTTATTCTGCCCAGCGATATCGGGTGCGCTCCCATGTACAGGTTCATATAATGCATACTTTGTTCCAAGACTAGCAGAGGGAAGCATCCCAAGGCTTCCGGTTATCATGGATGCAATATCGCTTAAGATATCGCCAAACATATTCTGTGTCAGTATTACATCAAACTGCCTAGGATTTCTAACCAGCTGCATCGCAGCATTATCTACATACATATCTTTCAAATCAACTTCCGGATATTCTTTATGAACTTCATGAACAATTTTTCTCCAGAATTGTGAGCTCTCCAAAACATTAGCCTTATCAACGGAAGTGACTTTATTTTCTCTTGTTCTTGCTACTTTAAATGCCGCACCGGCTATACGTTCTACTTCCTCCTTTGTATAAACCATTGTATTCCATCCCTTTTCTTCATTGTAGCCGCGCGGTTCGCCAAAATATACATCGCCTGTGAGTTCCCTGAATATAACCAAATCAGTACCTTCCAGAATCTCAGGCTTCAGAGTTGAAGACGAAAGAAGAGACGAATAAACCTTAGCCGGTCTTATATTTGTAAATAAGCCGAGAGCTTTACGGAGTTTTAACAAGGCTGCTTCAGGCTTAAGATGATGAGGAAGACTTTCCCATTTTGTTCCTCCGACTGCACCCAGAAAAACCGCATCCGATTCGTAACATGATTGAAGAGTTTCATCAGTCAGAGGAACTCCATTTTTATCATAAGAGCATCCTCCTACCAGATGTGAGCTAAATGAAAATTGAACGTGAAATTTTTCGGCTGCCGCTTCAATTAAAGCAACTGCGGCATCAACCACTTCAGGCCCTATTCCGTCTCCGGGAAGAAGAGCAACTTTAAATTTCATACACCCACTTCCTCTTTCTTATTCTTTTTAAATAACCAGCTCATCATTTGTCTCAGATTTGCCCCAACTTTTTCGATAGCATGCTCACGGTTTTCCTTTCTTAATTTTTCCATTAGAGGCATACCTGCTTTGTATTCAGCAAGCCATTCTTTTGCAAATTGCCCAGATTGAACCTCGCTCAATATTTTTTTCATTTCTTTTTTTGTTTCATCGGTTATCAGTCTTTTACCTCGAGTCATTCCGCCGTATTCCGCAGTATCACTGACCGAATAGTTCATACGGCTCAATCCTCCTTCATAATAAAGATCAACAATTAATTTCATTTCATGCATACATTCAAAGTAAGCCAGTTCGGGAGGATAACCAGCTTCAACAAGGGTTTCAAAGCCAGCTTTTATTAGTTCGGCAGAACCGCCGCAAAGAACCGCCTGCTCGCCGAAAAGATCCGTTTCAGTTTCATTTTTAAATGATGTTTCTATAACGCCTGCCCTAGTACCGCCAATCCCTTTAGCCCATGCTAATGCAATATCTTTTGTGTTTCCGGACGGATCCTGATAAACAGCAATAAGACAAGGTACACCTGTTCCTTCCAGATAGGTTCTGCGTACGAGATGACCCGGACCTTTTGGAGCTATCATCATAACATTTATATCCTTAGGAGGAATTATTTGTTTGAAATGAATATTGAATCCATGTGCAAAAGATAGAGTTTGACCGGGCTTTAAGTTAGGAGCAATTTCCTGATCATATACTATTTTTTGAATCTGATCCGGTACTAGAATCATAACTACATCAGCCCAATTAACAGCTTCAGCAACAGGTTTTACAGACAGGCCGGCATTTATGGCTTTTTGTTTCGTTTCCGGATTTGACTCGCAGACAACCACGTTCATCCCGCTGTCCTGAAGATTAAGTGAATGAGCATGGCCCTGGCTCCCGAAACCAATAACTACTAGCTTTTTACTTTTCAAGAAATCTAAGGATGCATCCTGCTCATAATAGACTTTCATCAGTTTTTCCTTTCATTTAATTTTTATAGATTAAGTTACAGCCGGTTCTTTTTTCTCTTGAACTATTTGTTCACCGCGTTTCAAAGCGACGGTACCGGAGCGCGCCATTTCTTTAATTCCATAAGGAGTAAGCACATTAACTACTGCGTCAATTTTATCAGGCGGACCGGTTACCTCGATCGTAATAGTTTTATTATTAATATCGACCACATTTCCTCTAAAAATATTGCAGACATTCGTAATCTCTAGCCGTGTTCCTTTCTGATAAAATACAGTAATTAGTGCAAGCTCTCTTTCCACTCTCGTCTGACCGGTTAAATCAACCACTTTTATAGTATCAATAAGCCGGTTTAATTGTTTAACGACTTGTTGGATAATTTTATCATCGCCGGTTGTTACAAGAGTCATTCTTGAAATATCAGGAGTTTCCGTTTCACCGATTGAAATGCTCTGGACATTAAATCCTTTCCCGCTGAACATTGTAACTACGCGGTTGAAAGTACCAAATTGATTTTCCACAAGAACAGAAATCGTATGTTTCATTATACCATCTCCTTTGGATCAAGTCTTTTGGTCATGATCTCTTTTACTGATTTCCCTGCAGGTATTATTGGGAATACCATGTCTTCTTTTACAACTTTAAATTCAATAAGAACAGGACCTTTGTTGTAAGCTAATGCTTCATCTAAAAGATCATCCACATTTTCCGGCTTATCTGTTGAATAAGCCTTGCATCCAAATGCTTCTCCGACTTTTACAAAATCAGGATTACTGTCGGAAAGATCTGTAAAGCTGTACTTTTCAGCATGGAACAGCTCCTGCCATTGTCTAACCATTCCTAAAAAGCTGTTATTTATTATAAAGAATTTTATTGGAAGCTTATGATAAGCGGCTGTAATAAGCTCCTGCATATTCATTTGAAAACCCCCGTCGCCGCTTATAGAAATTATTGGTCTGTCTTTAATTGCAAAAGCTGCACCGATGGATGCCGGGACGGAAAATCCCATCGTGCCGAGCCCGCCGCTTGAAATATGTGAACGCGGATTTGTAAACTTATAATATTGAGTGACCCACATCTGATGCTGGCCGACATCGGTTACAATGACTGCTTCACCTTTAGTTTTTTCTGAAATTCTGGAGATGACATATTCAGATCTCAATCTCCCATCTTTAGATTCATAATGCAGCGGGCATTGCTCTTTCCATTTCTGTATTTGAGACCACCATTCATCCAACTGTAGCGGACCGGACATTTCAGAAGCAAGCTCTGCCAGAACATGTTTGACGTCGCCGACTATTGGAAGATCCACAACAATATTTTTATCGATACATGTTGGATCAATATCAACGTGGATTTTATATGCATTTACAGCAAATTGATCAACTTTACCTGTTACGCGGTCGTCAAAACGGGCTCCTAAAGAAACAAGCACATCGCAGTTATTAACTGCCATGTTAGCCCAGTAAGTTCCATGCATCCCAAGCATCCCCAATGATTGAGGGTCGGTCATTGGAAATGCTCCGAGTCCCTGCAGAGTCATTGTAACAGGAAGATTATTTTCCTTTGCAAATAATCTTAATTCCCGGTAGCCGTTCGACATAATCACACCGCCGCCTACATAAAGAAGGGGACGTTTTGCTTTACTGATTGCATCTGCGGCTTTTTTAATCTGGTTTTGATGTCCTATAAAAGTAGGTTTATAACCGCGCAGTTCAATCTTCTCCGGATATTCAAATTCGCACTCCTGCAGAATTACATCTTTAGGTAAATCAACAAGTACCGGCCCCGGCCTGCCTGTTGATGCAATATAAAATGCTTTTCGGATTGTAGAAGCTAATTCTTTTACATCACGGACTAGAAAATTATGCTTTGTTATCGGACGGGTTATTCCAACAATATCAGCTTCCTGAAATGCGTCGTTGCCAATAAGTTGAGTTGCTACCTGTCCGGTAAAAACAACTATCGGGACAGAATCCATATATGCATCTGCAATACCTGTAACCGTATTTGTAGCTCCAGGACCTGATGTAACTAAAACAACTCCAACTTTACCCGATGCTTTTGCGTAACCTTCAGCCATATGAGTTGCACCCTGCTCATGGCGAACGAGTATATGCTTTAAAAAATCAACGTCGTACAATTTCTCGTACAGCTTTAAAACTACTCCGCCCGGATAGCCGAATATGACATCAACTTTTTCACGCTTTAGACATTCAAAAAATATGTCTGCACCTGAGAGCACCGGTTTACTAGTCCGCATAAATAATCCTTTCCAAGTTTTTATTAATAGGGGCAAAATTTCAAAATAAAATCATACCTAAAAATACAATTCAGGTTTTCGGTCAATCCCGAAATCCTATCTAAACTTTTATTTGATTATTTGAGATTTGGGATTGACTAATATATTAGCCTAGGATAATTACCCCTAGGATACTAATAATAATGAAAATCCCTAGAATGATATCTATAGGAAGGATATTAGTTATTGAGAGTTCAACGCTGCTGCGGTCGTTGGGTGAGACTGCTTTTAATACTGCAGGTTTTGCAGTTAAGCTTTTAGCTATATTTTTAAATGCGTCAAACATATAAAATTTTGAAAAACAATATAAAACATGATGATTATCTTGTCAAGTTAATTTTCAATTTATTTCGATTTTTGTCCCAAAAGTCAATTATTTACCGGACTCGATGAATAAATATTCAGTTTAAGGAAAATTTTTGCACTATTAAAGAAAATTCTTTTTATTGATCAGGATAGGTTAGGCTAAAAAGAATTTATGATCCCCATATCTTTTAATCATTTTTAAACACACTATTTCTGAAACCTGATAACAAAAATGAGTAACATATAGCAACATTTCGTGTCAGTCATCTCTGA